>JBKHXC010000118.1:0-2498 GCA_046566225.1 Acidimicrobiia bacterium | reverse complement strand
GCGCCGACCTCACCGCCAACCGGCCGCTGCGCCGGGCGGCGCGGCTGGCCGCCGTCGCCAACCTGGGCGCCAGCACCTGGTTCCTCGTCCACGACCTGGGCCGGCCCGGTCGGTTCCTGAACATGCTGCGGGTGGCCAAGCCCACGTCGCCCGTGAGCACGGGGACGTGGCTGCTGGCCGCCTACGGGCCGGCGGCCGCCGTCGCCTCCGCCAGCGAGGTGACCGGGCGCCTGCCCGCCGCGGGGCGAGCGGCCGGGCTGGCGGCGGCGGCGCTGGCGCCGGCGGTGGCCACCTACACCGCCGTCCTCACCGCCGACACCGCCGTCCCCGCCTGGCACGACGCCTACCGCCAGCTTCCGTTCGTGTTCGCCGGGAGCTCGGCGGCCGCCGCCGGCGGCGTGGCCATGGCGCTGGTCCCGCCGGCGCACGCCGGGCCCGCCCGCCGCCTAGCCGTGCTCGGCGCCGCCGTGGACCTCGCCGCCTCCCGGCGCATGGGGGACGGCATGGGGCTGTCGGCCGAGCCCTACCACCAGGGGCGGGCGGGGCGGCTCGACCGCGGGGCGAGGTGGCTCACCGCCGGTGGCGCCGTCCTCGCCGCGCTGGCGGCCGGCCGCAGCCGGCTCGGGGCAGCCGCCGCCGGGGCGGCCCTGGTGGCCGGCTCGGCCTGCACCCGCTTCGCCGTCTTCCATGCCGGGCTGCAGTCGGCCGCCGACCCCAAGTACACGGTCGTGCCCCAGCGCCGGCGCCTGGAGGCCGGCCGGCCGGCGGGGGCGGAGGGAAGCCCGTCGCCGCCCTCGCCGCCACCGAGTGGAGTGAGCGAGGCGAACGGACCGGGCCGGAGCATCTAGCGCCCTCGCCACAAGCATTCGCCGCGTTCGCAGCCGCAAGGTCCGTGGCCGCACTTGCCGCCGCAGGCGGCCTCTACGGCTGCGGACACCGGACAAGGGACAGGGCGGAGGCGGCGCGAGCTCCGCTCGCCCGCCGGAGCACGATCGACTCGACCGAATGGAGTGAGCGAAGCGAACGAATGGGGTCGAAGCATCTAGCGTCTCGGGCGATGGCGTTCCGGGGTTGGCCGGCCGAGGCGTTGGAGTTCTTCGAGGGGCTGGAGGCCGACAACTCCAGGGCGTACTGGCAGGACCACCGGGCGGTCTACGACGCCGCCGTGCGGGGCCCGATGGACGAGTTGCTGGCCGAGCTGGCCCCCGAGTTCGGCGACGGGAAGGTGTTCCGGCCCTACCGCGACGTGCGCTTCAGCGCCGACAAGAGCCCCTACAAGACCCACCTGGGCGCCGTGCTGGGCGGCGCGGGCTACGTCCAGCTCTCGGCCGAGGGCCTGGCCGCCGGGCTCGGCTACTGGCACATGAGCGCCGACCAGCTCGACCGGTTCCGCCGGGCCGTCGCCGACGACCGCACGGGCGAGCCGCTGGCCGCCGTGGCCCGCTCGCTCGGCCGGCAGGGCGTCGAGCTCACCTCCATCGAGTCGCTGAAGACGGCGCCGCGCGGCTACCCGAAGGACCACCCCCGGGTCGAGTTGCTGCGCCACAAGGGCCTGGCTGTGTAGTCCGGCTGAAAACGAGCACTGATTCCGGAGCAAAGCGAGCAGCGGTTCCGGAGCAAACCGAGCACCGATTCCGGGCGTAGCCGAGCAGGCAGCCCGGACGGCCGGTAGCGACGCCTTGGTCCACCGAGGCGGGCACGCGGCCTCCTTGACTGACGACTTCCACGGTTGTCATTCGAAGGAGGTCCGACGTGCCCAGAAAGAAGCTACCGATGAGGAAGATCACCGAGATCCTGCGGCTGCGGGCCGCGGGGATGGCCGAGCGGCCCATTGCCGCCAGCGTCGGCGTGGGAGCGTCGACGGTGCACGAGTACCTGGCCCGGGCCGAGGCAGCCGGGGTGGGCTGGCCCCTGCCCGAGGGGATGGACGACGAGGCGCTGGAGGCGTTGCTGTTCCCGCTGCCCACGGCGGACCTGGCGGCACGGCGGCCCGTGCCCGACTGGCGCCAGGTGCACCGCGAGATCAAGCGGGGCCGCCATGTCACCCTGCGCCTGGTGTGGCTTGAGTGGCGGGCGGACAACCCCGACGGCTGGGGCTACTCGCAGTTCTGCTGGCACTACAACCGCTGGCTGGGGACCCAGGACGTGGTCATGCGCCTGTCCTGGGCGGCGGGCGAGCGGATGTTCGTCGACTTCTCCGGCGACAAGGCCCCCTACGTGGAGCCCGACACCGGCGAGGTCGCCGCCGCCGAGGTGTTCGTGGCCGTGCTGGGGGCCAGCGGCATGCTCTACGCCGAGGCCACCCGGGGCCAGGACATCGAGTCGTGGGTGGGGGCGCACGTCCACGCCTGGACCGCCTTCGGGGGCGTCAGCGAGGTCTGCGTGCCCGACAACCTGAAGGCGGGCGTGACCAAGGCGTGCTGGTACGACCCCGAGCTCAACCCCACCTACGCCGAGCTGGCCGCCCACTTCAACACGATCGTGTTGCCCACCCGCAC
>JBKHXC010000117.1:0-1580 GCA_046566225.1 Acidimicrobiia bacterium | reverse complement strand
CGGCGGTGGCGAGCGGGGCGGGGGCGACCGGCGGCGGCGGGGCGGTGGCGGGGGAGGCGGCCCGGCGGCGGGCCGGGACGGTCGGGGGGGCGCCGGGTGGGACGGTCGCCGGGGCCGCGGCGGTCGGGGCGGCTGCCGGCCCCGCCGGCGGGTGCGGGGACGAGGGCGAAGGTGACGCTGAGGTCGAGGGTGAGGGTGAGGGTGAGGGTGAGGGTGCGGCGGCGTGGTCGGGCTGGCGGAAGACCTGGGTGACCCACAGCGCGCCGTCGGAGGAGACGACGCCCACGCCGACCTCGCTGAACCAGGGGGCCAGGATCTCGGCCCGGTGGGTGGTGGAGGCCATCAGCGCCGCGTGGACGGCGTCAACGTCGGGCCCCCGGCCCACGTTCTCGCCGACGCGGACCCAGTTGGCGACCTGGGCACCCAGCTCCGGGTTGTGGTGCAGCCGACCCTGGGCCGCCATGGCGGCGGCATGGCGGCGGGCGACGGTCACCAGGTCGTCGGCCAGCGCCAGCCGGCCGTGACCGGCGGCCGTGCGCTCGGCGGCGATGCGGGCCAGGAACGCCGACTCCGCGTCGGGGACCTGGGCCGCGCCGGGAGCCGGCAGGGCGACCAGCAGCCCGACGGCGGCCGCCGCCGCGGCCGCCGCCGCCCCCGCCGGGGCCCGCCGCCGCCAGCGCCCCGCCTCCCCGCCGCCCCCGCCGCCGCTCGGCATCGACAAGTCGTTCGACGCCCCCGGTCGCTGTTCCTGCCCCACCGGACCGACCCGACGAGGCGGACGGGCCGCCTCAACCCTGGCGGTGCTCCAGCACGACGGCCAGCGCCTCGGCCAGCCAGGGCGTGTACGACCCGGGGTCCTCGGCGAGGTCGGCCACCAGCGCCAGCGGCGAGACCCACCGCACGGCGTCCACCTCGTCGGCGCAGGGTCGAGGGGCCGCCCGGCTCACCCCGACCAGGAGATGGTCGACCTCGCGCTCGACCAGGCCGCTGGTGCCGTCGGCCGCCTGGTAAATCATGGTGGCGACCTCGCTCAGCGGGCAGTCCGTGCCCAGCTCCTCCACCAGCCGCCGCCGGCCGGCGGCCACCACCGGCTCGCCGGGGCGCGGGGGGCCGCAGCACGGGTTGGACCATCGCCGGGCGAAGTGGTACTTGGCGCCGGCCCGCCGCTGGAGGAGCAGGTCTCCGGCCGGGGAGAACACGAACACCGACACGGCCCGGTGCAACCGGCCGGGGGCGACGTGGGCCTCCAGCTTCGGCGCGGTGCCGACCTCCCGGTCGTCCTGGTCGACCAACACGACCATCTCGCCGGCGTCACCGGCGGTCACCGGCCGATCATCCTCCTCCCCGTCCTGGCGGGCCGAGGCCCATGGACCTCGGAGTCTAGGCGCCCGGCCCGACGGCCAGGCGCCCCGCCGGACGGATGACCTCCGATCGGGCGGGCCCGCTCCACCGCGGCGAGCGACGCTCGGCGCGACGGAGCGGCGGGGGCGGAGCGATCAGTACTGCCGACAAGCGCCCGCCGGACCCCCCGGGCCGGGCCCGACCACCAAGGAGACCCTCCGATGTTCAGCCTCGCCTCC
>JBKHXC010000116.1:0-4806 GCA_046566225.1 Acidimicrobiia bacterium | reverse complement strand
GCTGGCGGCACGCCCACCTGACCGTGACCCCGTCCCGTCAGCCCAGCACGATGAGGGCCACGGCGACGGCTGCCCCCGCCAGCCCGGCCGACTGGGCGGGGGTGAGGCGCTCGTGGAGCAGGAAGCGGGCCAGGACCACGGTGGCCGCCGGGTACAGCGAGGCCAGCAGGGAGACGATGGACAGCAGGCCCCGGCGGGTGGCCAGCAGGAAGGCGGCGTTGGCGGTGACGTCGAGGGCGCCGGCCAGGACGACGGCGGGGGCGGTGCCGCCCCCGGGCATGAGGGCCCGGCGGGTGGCGAGGACGAGGCCGGCGAGGACGCTCACCGACACGACCCGGGCGGGGACCAGGGGCCACATCCCGGCGCCGGCCGACGTGCGCCCCAGGCAGATGAAGAAGGCGCCGAAGCCGACGCCGGCGGCGATCCCCGACACCAGGCCGGCGCCCGCCGAGGGCAGGCCGGCGCGGCCCGCCGCCGGCGGGCGCCCGGCGCCCTCCTCGTCCGCCTCGCCGCCGTCGCCGGCCGGCCCGAACGAGCACAGGGCGCCCACCGCCACCAGGGCGAGGACGACGCCGGCGAGGGCGACGGGCGACGGTCGCTCGCCGGTCAGCAGGCCGAAGACCACGGGCAGGGTCGCCGAGCCCACGGCCGTGAGGGGCGCCACCACGCTCATCTGGCCCACGGCCAGGCCGTGGTACAGGAAGGCCACGCCGGTGGCGCCGCCCAGGCCCGACGCCGCGCCCCACCCCAGGTCGGCGCCGGAGGCCGACCCGCCGGCCAGGGGCGCCACCACGGCCAGCCCGGCCAGCCCCACGAGCTGGGAGGCGAAGGCGACCGACGCCCCGGGGACCCGCCGGCCGACGAGGCCGCCCACGAAGTCCGACGCGCCCCACGTGGCGGCGGCCACCAGGGCCAGGACGAGGTGCAACCCTCAGCGGGCGCCGCTGGCCAGGGTGAGCACCGTCGGTTCGCCCCCGCGGTCCGTGGCGGCGGGCGGTCCCCCGGTCACGTCGTCGAGGTCCACGACCAGGCCGGGCGACGCGGCCACCAGGTGCTCGGTGTCATCGGCGGCATTGGCGGCCAACAGCTTCTCCGAGGCGCACCCGCTCATCCAGTCGACGCGGGCGAAGCGGCCGTCCCCCAGGGCCCGCTCCAGGGCGGCCGCCTCCAGCAGGCGCCCGGGCGAGTAGCGGGCCCACGCCGTGGAGCAGCGCCCGTCGAGCACCCGGTAGGAGTCGCCGTCGAGCAGCGCGACGACGTAGGCGGCCAGCTCCCCGTCCAGGCGCAGGGTGGCGACCTCCGCCTCGCCCCGGGCGGCGTGGTCCACCACCGCCGCCCACCAGAAGCGCCGCCCGGGCGCCGACTCCAGCTCGCTCACCCGGCGGGCGTCCCGCTCCCGGGCCCGGTGGGTGCGCTCGATCTCGCCCAGGAGCACGGCGATGTCGCCGGCGCGGACCGAGAAGGCGACGCCGGCCTCGACGCCGTCGGTGGCGAGGCGGTTGCGCGCCTTGCGGAGCTGCTTGCGCAGCCCCTGCCCCAGCCAGCCCTCGACGGACGTGGCGTCGCCGAACTCCACCTTGGGGATCGCCAGGCCGGGGACGAGCGACGCGGTGGCCCCGAGTCGGCGGGCCACGGCGGCCGCCACCGGGTCGCCGGCGGGGAGCTGCCCCAGGCGCAGCACCCAGGGGCGGGGCCGGCCCCGCAGGCGGCTCACGAGCGCCGCCGCCAGCGCCTCCGCCGCCGCCCGGTGGCGGGCGGGGAGGGCGCCCCGGTCGGACTGGCGCCGACCCAGGGGGGCGATGGCGTCGTGGTCGCCCCGGGGGGCGACGGACAGCGCCGCCAGGCCGTCGAGGCGCCCGGTGGACCGGTCGCGCAGGGCGATGGCCTCGGCGCCGGCCGGGCGGTGGGCGCGGACCCACGCCGCCAGCCACGTCCGCCGGGCCGTCACCGGGGTGCCGGCGGCCGCCGCCAGCTCGTCGAGCTCGGGGCCCAGGCGGTCCAGCACGTCGGGGCCGGCGAGGACGTGGTACGACCAGGCCGGTGAGCCGGCCGGCGCCCGGCCCCGGTCGGCGACCATGATGGGCTCTGCGCGCTGCTGGGGGTGCATGTGCCTCCCGGAAGCCGTGGTGGGAGCGATCCGCGACCGCGGAAGCTCGCGTTTGTCCGCCTCAGTCATTGTGCCAGGAACCTCGTTATCTGTCAGCGTGGACGCCGGCGCCCAGGCGCTGGCGCAGGGCGAACGCCTCGGCCTCGGCCGCCGGCATGGGCCGGGCGAAGTGGTAGCCCTGGCCGTGGGCGCAGCCCAGCTCCCGCAGGCGGGCCAGCTGGGACCCGTCCTCGATCCCCTCCGCCACCGTCACCATGCCGAGCCCGCGGGCCAGCTCCACCACGGTGCCGACCAGCACGGCGTCCTCGTCGGCCGAGGCCACCCCGTCGACGAACGCCTTGTCGATCTTCAGGATCTCGACGGGGAGCTGGCGCAGGGTGGCGAGCGACGAGTAGCCGGTGCCGAAGTCGTCGATGGCCACCGAGGCGCCCAGCCGGCGGAGGCGGCGGAGGACCTCCACCGTGTGCTCGACGTCCTGCATCACGACGCTCTCGGTGATCTCCAGGGTGAGGGCGTGCGGCGCCAGGCCCGTGCGGCGCAGGACGTCGGCCACCTCGTCGACCAGCCCCGGCTCGGCCAGCTGCTTCTGCGAGAGGTTGACGCTCATGGTCGTGCCCCACGACCGCTGCCACGACCGGCCCTGGCGGCACGCCCGCTCGAGTACCCAGCGCCCCAGCGGGAGGATCAGGTTGGTCTCCTCGGCCAGCGGGATGAACTCGTTGGGCGGGATCACCCCCTTGTCGGTGTGGACCCACCGCACCAGCGCCTCGAAGCCGGCCACCCGCCCGGTGGCGAGGTCGACGATGGGCTGGTAGTGGAGGAGGAAGTCGCCGGCGTCCACCGCCCGCTGGAGCTCGGCCTTGAGCCCGAGGCGGCGGAGGGCCGCTTCGTGCATGCGGGGCTCGAACAGGGCGTAGCTGCCCTTGTGGCGGCTCTTGGCTGTGTACATGGCGATGTCGGCGTTGCGCAGCAGGTCCTCGGCGCCCGCCGTGGTGCCGTCGGCGATGGCGATGCCGACGCTGGCGGTGATGTCGACCTCGGCGCCGTCCAGCGGGACGGGCTCGACCAGCGCGGCCAGCAGCCGCTCGGCGGCGGCGAAGGCCGCCTGGGGGCAGGTGGGCCCCTCGAGGAGGACGGCGAACTCGTCGCCCCCCAGGCGGGCCGCGGTGTCGCCCGGCCGCACGTTCTCCGACAGCCGCGAGGCGATCGCCGTGAGCAGCTCGTCGCCGGCGGCGTGGCCCAGGCTGTCGTTGACCGTCTTGAAGTCGTCGAGGTCGAGGAACATGACGACGACGTCGTGGCTTCCGCGGCTGCGGCGGGAGAGCGCGTGCTGGACCCGGTCGGTGAACAGCGCCCGGTTGGCGAGGCCCGTCAGCGAGTCGTGGAGCGCCTGGTGGCGGAGCTTGCGCTCGAACGCCTTGCGGTCGCTGACGTCCCGCAGGGTGACCACGATGCCGTTGACGTTCGGATCTCCCAGCAGGTTGTCCCCCAGTGCCTCCACGTCCACCCACGACCCGTCGGCCCGGCGGGCGCGGAGCTCGACGGGCGCGGTGGGGCGGGGGGCGGTCGACGCCTCGTCGAACAGGGCGAGGGCGGCCGGCAGGTCGTCGGGGTGGAACAGGTCCACGAGGCGGGTGCCGGCCAGGTCGTCGGGGTCGTAGCCGAGGACCTGCTGGACCGACGGGGTCTGGTACCGCACCGTCGTGTCGGCGTCCACGACGGTGATGACGTCCGAGGAGTTGTGGACGAGCGACCGGAACCGGGCCTCGCCCCGGCGCCGGTGGAGGTCGGCGGCCAGGGCGGTGCGCTCGAGCGCCATGGCCAGCTGGGTCCCCAGGGTGTCCAGGGAGTCCACCAGGTCGGCGGGCAGGGCGCCCACCGAGCGGACGACCAGCGCGCCCTGGAGCTCGTCCTGCACCACCACCGGGGAGACCAGCGTCCGCACCGCATCGCCGCCGCGGTCGTCGTCGTCGGACCGGAGCACGGCGTCGAGCTGGTCGAGGCCGACGGCGCCGTCGAGCGGTGGCTCGCCGGCGAGCGCCACCCGGGCGGCCACCGGGTCGTCGCTCTGGCGGGCCACCACGTCGGCGTCCGACCACATGGCCAGGTGGGCGGTGCGCCCGTGGCCGTCCACCAGCTCCCGGGCGGCCGCCAGCGCGGCGGCGCAGATGGCGTCGCGTCCGGTCGACGCCCCGAAGGCGGCGGCCGCGTTGCCCAGCGTGCGCTCACGCGCCAGGGTGGCGGCCAGGGAGTGGACGAGGAGCCGGACCCGGGCGAGGACCAGCAGCGAGAGGACGACCGACGCCCCGGCCACGAACTCCAGCTCCCCGTAGCGACCGCGGCCGGTCTCGAACGCCAGCACGGCGGGCGCGACCAGCACGGCGGTGCCGAACACGGCCAGGCGCAAGCGCCCCGGGCGGCCGGTGCGGGCCGGGCCGCGGTCGGCCAGCGTCGCCATGGAGGGGTGCAGCGCGGCCAGGGCGCTGAAGGCGTAGAACCCCATCCACCCGGCGTCGACGGCGGTGCCGACGGCGAAGGTGCCCGACACCTGGCTCACGGCGTAGGCCACGTCGGAGGCGAGCAGCGAGACGACGGCCAGGCCGAGGAGCCAGTAGGCCGGGCGCCGGGCCCCCGTGGTCATGGCCAGGCGGGCCGCCACGGCGATGAGGGCGACGTCGCCCACCGGGTAGGCCATGGTG
>JBKHXC010000115.1:0-4071 GCA_046566225.1 Acidimicrobiia bacterium | reverse complement strand
GCGCTGAGGTGGCCGAGGTAGAGGCGGCGGCGGTCGCGCCGCTCGGGGAGCACCTCGTCCCGCAGGTCCTCCCACAGCGAGTCGGGCAGGGCGGCGGCGCCGGTGAGCAGGGACCAGGCCTGCACGTCGATGGTGAAGCCGTCCGGCGTCCGCGCCACCCACTGGCGGGCCAGGTCGGGGGTGGGGGGGAACCGGGACGTGGCGTCGATCTCGACTAGGGGCAGGCGGGCGGCGTAGTGGGCGATGCGCTCGGCCGCCCTCATCGACCGGCGCGGGTACCACCGGCTGTCGTGGACCAGCGTGCGCTCCGACCACGACCCGGCGCCCACCAGCACCCGCCCGCCGGCCGCCCCCTGCCGTTTGCCGGTCACGGCCGCCGGGTAGGCGCGCGCGAACGGCGCCCGCCGCCGCCGCCTCCATGCGCCTCGTCCTCAAGCTCGACATCCCGGCCGAAGCCCGGTTCCTCTCCGTGACGCGCCGCACCATGGAGGAGTACCTGCAGGAGGCCGGCCTCCCCCTCGACGAGCGGGCCGACGTGGTGCTGGCGCTGGACGAGGCGTGCGCCAACGTCATCCGCCACGCCTTCCCCGGCCGGGTGGGGCGCATCCGGGTGGCGGCCGAGGTGGACGGCGGCCAGGCCGCCGTGCGGGTGGAGGACGACGGGGTGGGCTTCGACCCCACCGTCCCCCGCCCGGTGCCGGCGCCCTACGCCACCTCGGGCCGGGGCCTGCGCATCATCGGCGCGCTCATGACCTCGGTGGAGCTGGAGTCGCCGACGGCGTCGGGCGGGACCCGGGTGGTGATGCACCGGCGGCTGGCGACGAGCTGATCGGCGGGTCACCCGCACCGCCCGCCCCGGGGGGCGCCCCTCAGCGCCCGGCGCCCGCCCGCCGGGGGCGCCACCGGTGGGCGGCCACCGCCGCCCGGGCGGCGTTGGCGCCGCACGCCCCGTGCACGCCGCCGCCGGGGTGGGCGGACGAGGAGGCCAGGAACAGCCCGGCGACGGGCGTGGCCGCCCGCCCCAGGCCGGGGACGGGGCGGAAGATCATCTGCTGGTGGAGCTGGGCGGTCCCCCCGTTGGTGGCGCCGCCCACCAGGTTGGCGTCCGCCGCCTCCAGGCCCGGCGGCGTGAGGACGTGCCGGCCGCGGACGAGGGCGCGGAACCCGGGCGCCAGCAGCTCGATCTGCGCCTCCATGCGGTCGGCCAGGCGCTGCCCGTCGCCGTCGTCCCAGGCGCCGGCGATGCCCCCGTCGCCGGCGTCGCCCCGGACCCGCTGGGGGACGTGGGCGTAGGACCACGCCACGTCCTTGCCCTCCGGGGCCCGGGTCGGGTCGGCCCGGCCCTGCTGGCCGACGAGGAGGAACAGCGGGTCGGGGACCAGGCCGAGCTGGAGCTGGGCGGCCTGGACGGTGAGGGCGTCGACGGACTCGGCGACGTGGACGGTCCCCGCCCGGCGAGCCTCCTCCGCCGTCCACGGGATGGGGCCGTCCAGCGTCCAGTCGACCTTCACGGTGGCCGAGTCCCACTGGAAGCGGTCGATGCCCCGCACCACCCGGGCCGGCAGGTGCTCCTCGCCGACCAGGTCCCGGTACAGGGCGGGCGCCGCCACGTCGGCCAGCACGGCCCGGCGGGCGCCCACCTCGTCGCCGGCGGCGGTGCGCACGGCCACCGCCCGCCCGCCGCGCACCACCACGCCGGCGACGGGGGTGGCGCAGCGCAGCTCGCCGCCGGCCGCCGCCAGCCGGGCGACCAGGGCGTCGGCCAGGCGGCCGGCGCCTCCCTCGGGGACGGGCCAGCCCCGCTCCTGGGCGATGGAGGCCAGCAGCCACCCCATCAGCCCGCCGACGGGCGACTCGGGGAACACGTCGGTGTGGAGGGCGCAGCCGGCCAGCAGGCGGCGGGCCGCCTCGCCGGCGAACTCCTCGTCGCCCAGGCGCCGCACCGGGAGCAGGAGGAAGCGGGCCAGCTCGGCCAGCTCCGAGGGCCGGGTGGCCCCGACCAGGCGGGCGCCCGCCCGCACGGGGGGGAAGGGCGAGAGCAGGGCGTCGAGCAGCGGGCCGCCCAGGCGCTCCCACCGCCCGTACACCCGCCGCCAGGCGTCGCCGTCCCCCGGGGCGCCGGCGTCGAGCGACGCCGCCGTCTCGTCCACGTCGGCCGACACCACCGCGCAGGTGCCGTCCGCCGCCGGGTGGGCGAGGGCGAGCGGGGCCCGGCACCAGCGCAGGCCGTGGTCGCCCAGGCCCAGCGAGTCGATGACCGGCGACGCCACGGCCAGCGGGTAGAAGGCGCTGAAGACGTCGTTGACGAAGCCGGGCTCGACCAGCTCGGCGGACCGCACCGCCCCTCCGGGCCGGGCCTGGGCCTCGAGCACGACGACGTCCCAGCCCCGGTCGGCCAGCAGGTTGGCGGCCACCAGGCCGTTGGGTCCGGCTCCGATGACGACGGCGTCGGGCACGCGGGGGAGCGTAGGGCGGCTACAACTACGGGATGGCGCCGCCCGGGACCGACCCCGCCGCGTGGGGCATCCAGCCCGGCTACTCGGACTTCCGGGGGGTCTGGCGGCAGGCCCCGGAGGCCACCGTGGAGGCCGTGCTGGCCGCCATGGCCCCGCCCGGGTCGCCGCCCCCGGCGCCGGCCGGCGCCCGTGATCCCGACGGCGCGGTGATGGTGGTGACGGCTGGCGAGCGGGTGGATCTCACCGGCCGGTGGGCGCTGGCCACCGAGGACGGTGGCGAGGCGGCGGTGGACGGGTCGCTGCCGCCCGACCTGGCACCCGGGTACCACTGGCTGCGCCGCCAGCCGGACGGCCACGCCGTGCGCCTGATCGTCGCCCCGCCGGCCTGCTTCCTCCCCGAGGGCCTGCGCACCTGGGGCTGGGCCGTCCAGCTCTACGCCGCCCGCTCCACCACGAGCTGGGGCATGGGGGACCTGGGCGACCTGGAGCGGCTGGGCCGGTGGTCCCGGGGCCAGGGTGCGGGCATGGTGCTGGTCAATCCCCTCCATGCCGCCCAGCCGGCCGGCCCCCAGCAACCCAGCCCCTACTCGCCGTCGAGCCGGTCGTTCCGCAACCCGCTGTACCTGCGGGTCGAGGACGTCCCCGGGGCGGCCACCGCGGGCGGCGACCTGGAGGCGCTGGCCGCCGCCGGGCGGGCGCTCAACGAGGGCCGCCTGGTCGACCGCGACGAGGTGTGGCGCCTGAAGTCGGCGGCCCTGGAGCGGCTGTGGGCGGCCTTCCCGGGCGATCCCGCCTTCCGGCGCTGGTGCGACGAGCAGGGCGACCCCCTGCTCGGGTGGGCCCGGTTCTGCGCCATCGCCGAGCGCCACGGCGTCCCGTGGGCGTCGTGGCCGGCGGCCCTGCGCCGCCCCGACGGGCCGGCCGTGGCCGCCTTCGCCCGGCGGGCCGCCGACCGGGTGCGCTACCACCAGTGGCTCCAGTGGCTGCTCGACCGCCAGCTGGCCCGGGCCGGCCGGGCCCTGCCCGTGGTCCAGGACCTCGCCGTGGGCGTCGACCCCGGAGGAGCCGACGCCTGGCTGTGGCAGGACGCCATGGCCCTGGACGTGCGGGTGGGGGCCCCGCCCGACGAGTTCGCCACCCGCGGCCAGGACTGGGGCCTGCCGCCGTTCGACCCGTGGCGCCTGCGGGCGGCCGCCTACGAGCCGCTCGTCACCACCCTGCGGGCCGCGTTCCGCCACGCCGGGGGGGTGCGCATCGACCACGTGATGGGGCTGTTCCGGCTGTTCTGGGTGCCCACCGCCGCCGCCAGCCCGGCCGAGGGCACGTACGTGACCTACCCGTGGCGCGACCTGCTGGGCATCCTCGCCCTGGAGAGCCACCGGGCGGGCGCCTGGGTGGTGGGCGAGGACCTGGGGACGGTGGAGCCGTTCGTCCGCGACGAGCTGGGGCGGCGGCGGGTGCTGTCCTACCGGCTGGTGTGGTTCGAGCCGGAGCCGCCGAAGACCTACCCGGCCCAGGCGCTGGCCGCCGTCACCACCCACGACCTGCCCACCGTGGCCGGCCTGTGGACCGGCTCGGACCTGGAGGAGCAGGACCGCCTGGGCCAGGACCCCAA
>JBKHXC010000114.1:0-2741 GCA_046566225.1 Acidimicrobiia bacterium | reverse complement strand
AGCCGCTCTACGATGGCGGCCGCCACCTCGCGGGGGTTGCGGCCCAGGGCCTTGGCCAGCGACATGGCGACGTTGGCCTGGTAGTCGCCGAAGCGCTCGGAGGTGGAGCGGCGCAGCACGGGGTCGGTGCCGGCGTGGTCGGGGCCGAAGGCCGCTTCGATGGCCCGGGCGAACCGGGGCGTCAGGTCGTCGATCGGGTCGGCCATGGGGTCCAATCGTCCGCCGGGCCGAAAGGTAGCGTCAAAACCATTCCCCCCCTGCCGCCCTCGCTGCTCCCCCTCACCGCCCGGATCGGCCCCGGGGGCCGCCTCGCCGTGGGCGGCGTGGACGTGGTCGACCTGGCCGAGGAGCACGGCACGCCGCTGTTCGTCTACGACGAGGAGCACCTCCGACAACGGTGCCGGGAGGCGGTGGCCGCCTTCGACGACGGCGTGGCCTACGCCTCCAAGGCGTCCCTGTGCCGGGCCATGGCCGCCCTGGCCGCCGAGGAGGGAATGTGCATCGACGTGTCCACCGGCGGCGAGCTGCACGTGGCCCTGGCTGCCGGCGTGGCGCCCGGGCGGCTGGTCCTCCACGGCAACAACAAGTCCGACGGCGAGCTGGCCCGGGCGCTGGAGGCCGGCGTGGGGCGCATCGTCGTCGACTCCTTCGACGAGATCGACCGCCTGGAGCGGCTGGTGGCCGGCGGCGCCCGCCCCGACCTGCTGGTGCGGGTGACGCCGGGCGTGGAGGCCCACACCCACGAGTACGTGCGCACCGGCCAGGAGGACTCCAAGTTCGGCTTCGGCCTGGCCAGCGGGGCGGCGGCCGAGGCGGTCCGGCGGCTCACCGCCCCGGGCGCGCCCGGCCGCCTGGTGGGCGTCCACGCCCACATCGGCAGCCAGGTCTTCCTGCTGGCGTCGTTCGACAAGGCGGTCGAGGTGCTGGGCGGGTTCTTCGCGCCCCTCGGCCTGGGGGAGCTGTGCGTCGGCGGCGGGCTGGGGGTCGCCTACGTGGCGGGCGAGGAGGCGCCGACGATCGCCGAGTGGGGCCGGGCGGTCAAGGCGGCGTGCGCCGCCGCCGGCGTGCCCGCCGGCACCCGCGTCACCGCCGAGCCGGGGCGGGCGGTGGCGGCCGCCGCCGCGCTCACCCTGTACCGGGTCGGCACCGTCAAGCGCCTGCCCGGCATCCGCACCTACGTGGCCGTCGACGGCGGCATGAGCGACAACCCCCGGCCCGTCCTCTACGGCAGCGGGTACGAGGCGTTCCTGCCCCGCTGCGCCGGGGCCGACCGGCCGCTCACCGCCACCGTGGTGGGCAAGCACTGCGAGTCGGGGGACGTCCTGGTGCGCGACGCCTGCCTCCCTGCCGACGTGGCCGTGGGCGACGTGCTGGCCACGCCGGTGACGGGCGCCTACGGGCACTCCATGGCGTCGACGTACAACAAGGTGCCCCGCCCGCCCGTGCTGTTCGTGCGCGACGGGCGGGCGCGCGTCGTGGTCGGCCGGGAGAGCCTCGACGACCTGCTCCGCCTCGACCGCCCGTAGGGCGCCGCCCGGCCGGAGCACCGCCAGCTCGGCTCGGAACCTCCGGTTCCGAGCCGATAGGAGGACGCATGGACTTCGCGCTGTCGCCCGAGCAGGAGCAGTTCCGCGCCGTCGTGCGGGACTTCGCCGCCGCCGAGATCGCCCCCTTCGCCGAGGCGTGGGACCGCGACCACGCCTTCCCGGTCGACACGGTGCGCGCCATGGGCGACCTCGGCCTGTTCGGCCTGCCCTTCCCCGAGGAGTACGGCGGCTCGGGAGCCGACCTGACCACCCTGTGCGTCGCCGTCGAGGAGGTGGCGCGGGCCGACCAGTCCCTGGCCGTGACCCTGGAGGCGGCGGTGGGCCTGGGCGCCACCCCCGTGTACCGCTTCGGCACCGACGAGCAGCGCCGGCGGTGGCTCCCCGACCTGTGCGCCGGCCGGGCCCTGGCCGCCTTCGCGCTCACCGAGCCCGAGGCGGGCAGCGGCGCCGGCGCCGTCCGCACTCGCGCCGACCTCGACGGGGGGCAGTGGTTGATCAACGGCGAGAAGGCGTTCATCACCAACTCGGGGACGCCCATCACCTCGCTGGTCACCGTGGCGGCCCGCACCGGCGACGGCGAGGTGTCCACCATCGTGGTGCCGGCGGGGACGGCGGGCCTCCAGGTGCAGCCGCCCTACCGCAAGATGGGCTGGCACGCCTCGGACACCCACGGGCTGGCCTTCGTCGACTGCCGCGTCCCCGAGGACCACCTGCTGGGACGGCGGGGCCGGGGGATGGCCCAGGTCCTCGCCGTGCTCGACGAGGGCCGGGTGGCGCTGGCCGCCCTGGCGGTGGGCGTGATCGAGGCCTGCCTGGCCGCCAGCACCGACTACGCCCGGCAGCGCTCGGCGTTCGGGCGCCCCATCGGCGCCAACCAGGCCATCGCCTTCATGTGCGCCGACATGGCGGTGGCGGCCGACGCCGCCCGCCTCCTCACCTACCGCGCCGCCTGGCTGCGCGACACCGGGCGGCCCTTCACCCGGGAGGCGGCCGTGGCCAAGCTGTACGCCACCGAGGCGGCGGTGACCGCCACCCGCCGGGCCACCCAGGTGTTCGGCGGGTACGGGTTCATGGACGAGACGCCGGTCAGCCGCTTCTACCGGGACGCCAAGGTGCTGGAGATCGGCGAGGGCACGAGCGAGGTCCAGCGCCTCCTGATCAGCCGGGCCCTGGGCCTGCCCGTCGACTGAGAAT
>JBKHXC010000113.1:0-5500 GCA_046566225.1 Acidimicrobiia bacterium | reverse complement strand
GCCCCGGAAGTAGGAGCGGTTCGCCTCGAACCGGTAGCCCTGCCCGGGGCGGTGCTCGGCCAGCCGGAACGGCCCGCTGCCCACCGGAAGGCCCTCGGGCGCCAGGCGGTCGGCGGAAAGGTCGCGCCAGAGGTGGGCGGGCAGGATGGGGAGGTCGGCCAGCGGCTGGTCGAGGAAGCCGGCGGCCGGCCGGCGCAGGGAGATCACGGCGGTGGCCGGGTCGGGAGCGTCGACCCGCTCCACGGCCTCCAGCGCCGGGGTGAAGCGGGGGTGGCGGCGGGCGGCGACGAAGTCGAAGGTGAAGGCCACGTCGGCGGAGGTGACGGGCCGGCCGTCGTGCCATTCGGCCCCCTCGGCCAGCCGCAGCGTGATCCGGCGCCCCTCGTCGCCCGTCTCCACCGACCGGGCCAGCCACGGCCGGGGGACGCCGTCGTGGTCGCGCCACAGCAGGGTGTCGTAGACGAGGGTGACCAGGGGATAGCCGACCTCGAAGGTGTAGGGGGTCAGGGTCCCGTCGTCCCGGGGGAACGGGATGCGCACCACCTGGGCCGCCGGCGGGCGCTCCTGGGCGGAGGATCGACTCGGAACCAGAGGTTCCGAGTCGAGCTGGCGGTGCTCCGGCCGGGCGGCGAAGCCGCCGGCCTCCGCCCTGTCCTCCCGGCCGGCAGCCGGGGGGGCCGCCTTCGGCGGCAGGGAGCGGCCGCCGGCGATTCTCATCGTTCGCTGGTCGCCCAGCCAGGGGCCGGTGGGGGGCTCGGAGGCCGCCGCCGCCGGCGGGGCCAGGGCGGCGGCGAGCAGGGCGCAGGCCCAGGCCCGCCGTCGTCGGTGGTTCACCGGCCGATTCTCCCCCGGGGCCGCCACCGTGGCCCGTCGGCCGGTCCGGAGAGGCTGTTGGTACCCTGGCGGGGCACACGCGTCGAGAGGGACGAATGGCTGTCGTGGCGAGGCCTCCGGCGCGCAAGCCGCCGGGGAGGCCCCCGAAGAGGTCCAGGGAGAAGAAGAGCCGCCTCGGGCTGTGGACGGCGGTCCTCGTCCTCGTGCTGGTGGCCGCCTACCTGGGCGTGCTGGAGCTGTCCCGTCCCCACGTCGGCGGCGACCGGCTCCGGTTCGACACCTTCGTGGAGCTGGTGGAGCGGGGCCGGGTCGACGACGCCCGCATCCTCGACCAGGACTCCTACGTCGTCGGCACCTACGTGCGCGAGGGCGGCACCCGCGCCGCCTACAACGCCCCCCTGGTCGCCGGGCTCCAGCGGGACGTGATCCTCGACGTGCTCCTCCCCAACCGGGTCCCCACCACCGTCGACCAGCAGGTGGGCAAGCGGGTGGCGGGCCTGGCCAGCATGCTGCTGCCCGGCCTGGTCCTCATCGTGCTGTTCACCTACCTGATCCTGTCCCACCGGCGGGGGACCGGCCTGTTCGGCGTGCGCAGCGGGGCCCGCAAGGTGACGGCCGAGGAGGGCGGCGTGGGCTTCGACGACGTCGCCGGCCAGGACGCGGCGGTGGCCGAGCTCAAGGAGATCAAGGAGTTCCTCGCCGACCCCGAGCGGTTCACCGCCATGGGCGCCAAGATCCCCAAGGGCGTCCTGCTCTACGGCCCCCCCGGGTGCGGCAAGACCATGCTCGCCAAGGCCCTCGCCGCCGAGGCGGGCGCCAGCTTCTACTCGATCTCGGGCTCGGACTTCGTGGAGCTGTACGTCGGCGTCGGCGCCTCGCGGGTCCGGGACCTGTTCAAGGTGGCCCGGGAGAGCGCCCCGTCGCTCATCTTCATCGACGAGCTGGACTCGGTGGGCCGGGCCCGCTCGGCGGGGAACGCGCCGGGCTCGCACACCGAGCAGGAGCAGGCCCTCAACCAGATCCTCGCCGAGATGGACGGCTTCTCCCCCTCGGACGGGATCCTGGTGGTCGCCGCCACCAACCGCGCCGACATCCTCGACCCCGCCCTGCTGCGCCCGGGCCGGTTCGACCGCCCGGTGGCCCTGGAGCGCCCCGCCGAGCGGGCCCGCCTGGCCATCCTCGGCGTCCACGCCCGGGGCAAGCGCCTCGACGCCGGCGTCGACCTGGAGGCGACCGCCAGCCGGGCCATCGGCCTCACCGGCGCCGACCTGGCCGGGGTGGTGAACGAGGCCGCCCTGCTGGCCGTGCGCAACGGGAGGGAGGCCATCACCCAGGCCGAGCTCGACGCCGCCCTCCAGCACGTCCTGGAGGCGCCCGAGCGCCAGCGGCGCCTGTCGCTCAAGGACCGCACCATCGGCAAGCGCTTCGCCGCCGCCGACCGGGTCACCTTCGCCGACGTGGCCGGCGTGGACGACGCCCTGGCGGAGCTGGCCGAGGTGAGGGACTACCTGGCCAACCCCGAGCGCTTCGCCCGCCTCGGCGCCCGCGTCCCCCGGGGCATCCTGCTCTCCGGCCCGCCCGGTTGCGGCAAGACCCTGCTCGGGCGGGCGGTGGCGGGCGAGGCCAACGCCGCGTTCATCTCCGTGGCCGGCAGCGAGTTCGTCGAGGTGTTCGTGGGCGAGGGGGCCTCGCGGGTGCGGGAGCTGTTCGCCGAGGCACGGGCCGTGGCCCCCGCCATCGTGTTCATCGACGAGATCGACGCCATCGGCTCCCAGCGCGGGGGGACGGGCGACGGCAGCCGGGAGCGGGAGCAGACGCTGAACCAGATCCTGGTGGAGCTGGACGGGTTCGAGGCCCGCTCGGGGGTGATCGTCATGGCGGCGACCAACCGCCCCGACATCCTCGACTCGGCGCTGGTGCGCCCCGGGCGCTTCGACCGGCGGGTGGACGTCACCCTGCCCGACCGCCGCGGCCGCCGCGACATCCTCGGCCTCCACGTGCGGGGCAAGCCGCTGGCGCCCGACGTGGACCTCGACAAGGTGGCCGGGCTGTGCCGGGGCTTCTCGGGGGCGGACCTGGCCAACGTCGTCAACGAGGCCGCCCTCCTCGCCAGCCGCCGGGAGCTCGAGCACATCCCCATGGCGCTGATGGACGAGGCCATCGAGCGGGCCTTCCTCGGCGTCTCCTCGCGGCGGCACATCATGAGCGACGAGGAGCGCCGCCTGGTCGCCTACCACGAGGGTGGCCACGCCCTGGTGGCCCTGGCCCTGCCCGGCGCCAGCCCGCCGCACCGCCTCACCATCGCCCCCCGGGGCGGCTCGCTGGGCCACTGCACCATGCTCGACGCCCACGACCGGGTCCTGCGCTCACGGTCGACGCTGGTCGACGAGATGGCCGCCCTCCTGGGCGGCCGGGTGGCCGAGACGCTGGTCGCCGACGACCCCGGCTCGGGCGCCGCCGACGACCTGCGGCGGGTGTACGACATCGCCCGCAGCATGGTGTGCGACCTGGGCATGAGCGAGGCCGTCGGACCCATGGCCTTCGGCGACACCGGCCCCGACGGCCGGCGGCGGGTGTTCTCGGAGCACAAGGCCCAGACCATCGACACCGAGATCCGCCGGCTGGTGGACGAGGCGTACCAGCGGGCGGAGAAGGTGCTCCACGCCTGGCGCGACGGCCTGGAGCGGGTGGCCGAGGCGCTGCTGGCCCACGAGACCCTCACCGCCGACGAGCTGGCGGCCGTCGCCGGCCCGCCCCCGGTCACCAAGCGGGCCCGGGCCAGGGGAGCGGCGTCGTCGGTCGCATCGCCCGTCCAGGCGCTGCCCACCGGCCGCGGCGCCTGACCGAGGGGCCCCCGCCCACCCACGCCGGCACCGGCTACGGCCGGGCGCCGCCCGGCGTCCCGTCCTGTTCGCCAGCGGCGGTGCCGGTGGGCACGCCCCCGGCCGGCGGACGGTCGGCGCCCTCCGCCTCCGGCTCCGCCCCGCCGCCGCCCGCCTGCCCGTCCCCGTTGCCCGCGGCGGTGCCCGTGGGCACGCCTCCGGCCGGTTGACCGCCGGCGCCGTCCGCCTCCTCCGCCGCCTCCCCGTGTGCCGCGGCCGGGCTGGGGCTGGGACCGGACCCGCCCGCCGGCGCCCGGTGGCGGCGGGCGGCGCCCAGCACGGCCCGGGCGGCGAGGACGCCCCCCACGGCGGCGACGAGGAGGCCGGCGGTCCGGAGGGGCCGGCGCAGGGGGGACCCCTCGGTGAAGGCCACGGCGGCCCGGGCCAGGTCCTGCTCGCCCGAGGCGCCGGTGCCCCCCCGGGTGTCGGCCCACACGGCCAGGGCCTCCTCGTCGGAGGACACCAGGCCCAGGCGGCTCCCGAGGTCGGGCAGGCCCCGCTCGGCGCCCGGGCCGATGCGGGAGTCGAAGGCCTGGTCGGTCAGGCGCAGCCGGGGCCCGAAGCGCCGGGCCCCGTCGGTGGACCACTGGAGCGACACGTCGTTCATGACGTCGCGCCGGTCGGCCCGGCGGTCGTAGTAGACGACGTCGACCCGGCCGCCCGCCGCCACGGCCAGGCGGGGCAGGTACTGCGAGGTGCCGTCACGACGGGGGGTGTCGTTGACCCGGCGCGCCGGGCCGAAGCTGGCCCCGGCGTCCTCGGAGACCCAGATCCACACGTCGGGGTCGCCCAGCCGGCCGTCGTGGAAGGCGGCGTAGACGCGGCCACCGGCGCGGTCGACGGCCAGCGACGGCGACGGCGGCAGGAAGACGATGAACCGCTCGGTCGGCACCACGGCGTCGTCCACGACCGTCTCGTCCCAGGTGGACCCCCCGTCGCTCGAGCGGGCGTGCACCAGGGCCCACTCGCCGGGGTAGGGCTCGCCCCCCCGTCCCTGGTGGCCCCCCCGGTAGTCGAGGGCGTCGTCGCCCAGGTCCAGGTAGAGGACGTGGAGGCGCCCGCCGGGGCCCACGGCCAGGGAGGGGGCGACGACGTGGGGCCGGGCGGGGCTGCTCACCGGCGCCGGGGCGCTCCAGGACGACCCGCGGTCGAGGGAGCGGGAGAACATGATCGGGTTGTCGTCGTCGGCGAAGGCGTACAGGCCCACGGTGGACGCCTGCACCCACGTCAGGTACAGGCGGGTGGCGTCGGTGGGGTCGGCGGCCAGGCGGACCTGGAAGGCGAGGGGCCCGAGCAGGAAGGAGGGCTCGCCCAGGCTGGCGCCGCCGTCGCCGGAGGTCACCAGCCACGCCGCGTTGGGCGTGTTGCCGTTGCCCGCCAGCGTCACGAACGACAGGTACAGGGTGCCGTCGGCGCCGAACGCCACGTCGGGGGCGAAGCACCGGGCGGGCAGCTCCTCGCCTTCGGGGAAGGGGATCTCGGTGCCCCGCCAGGTGGCGCCACCGTCGAAGGAGACGTGCAGGGCGCAGGAGAACCGGGGTGAGTCGACGCGGTTGGCCACGGCCAGGTTGCCGGCTCGCCGGGGGTTGCGGGCCAGGCTGGGGGAGTTGTTGGCGGTGATGTCGGAGGGGTCGGTCGCCGACGCCCCGACGGGCAGGTTGCCGCCCACCACCCCGGCCGAGGCGGTGGGCAGCGACGAGCCCATCAGGTGGCTGCCGGCACCCAGGGCCAGGAGGGCGACGCCGACCATGGCCCACGGCGCCGGCGGCCGGCGGCCGCCGTCG
>JBKHXC010000112.1:0-1746 GCA_046566225.1 Acidimicrobiia bacterium | reverse complement strand
CGACCCGTATGCGATGGATCGCTACCTAGACGTATCCGAGGATGCCCACGGCTCCGGATCATTCCTGTACCAGTGGCGTGGCCCCCTCGGCGCCGTCGTCGCCACCTGCACGCTGCTGGACGTGGTGCCGATCGTCGGGGGCGACGACGTGTACCGGGACCGCAACGGCTGCCGGACCGGAAAGCGGGGGTTCGTGTTCGTGCGCTCCGACCGCGAGCGCCTTGAGCGATACCGCTGGACCGGGCGCCAGTACGAGCAGGTGCTCACCGAGGACACGACGGCGCAGATTCCTTACGGCGACTTCGCCCCCGGCCGCTGGGCCTGGCTGCTGGCCGACGTGCGGGCCCTCCCTGAGCCGGTCCCGGCCAAGGGGCATCGGCGGTTGTGGACATGGACGGAGGCTGCATGACCCTCGCATTCCGCATCGAGCAGTCGGCCCTGCGACGGGCGGCTGCCCTCGTCGGGCGCATCGCCGCCGACCCGAACCGGGGCGGTACGGCACGGGTGACCGTGGCCGGGGACAAGCTGGCGCTGCGGGCGTCGAACGGTGACGTGACGGTCGACACCACGCTGGCCATCGCCGAGGGGTCCGACGGCACGGTGTTCGTCCCGGCCCGCCGTCTCGGGCAGCTGGTGGCGTCGCTGCGGGAGGGGGCGGTGTCGGCCACGGTCGACGGGCCGAACCTGCGCCTGGTCAGCGGGCCGTCGAAGGCGACGCTCCCCACGGTGGCCGAGGCGTGGCTGATCGGGCCGGAGCCGGTCGAGGGCGAGCCGGTCGACGGGCCGGCGCTGGTGCGGGCCCTGGCCAAGGTGACGCCGGCGGTCAGCCGAGAGGACAGCCGCCCGATCCTGAACGGCGTGCTGTTCGACCCCGACGGGGACCGCCTCACGCTGGTGGCGACCGACTCCTACCGCATGGCCAAGGCTGTCGTGTCCTGCGGGTGGGCCGGCGAGGGCGCGCTGGTGCCCGGGCTGGCGCTGCGGGAGCTGGTGAAGCTGGGCCCGGACGGGCCGGTGATGGTCGGGCGCACGGCCACGGCCGTCACCTTCGGCGTGGGCGACACGACGCTGACGTGCCAGCTCATCGAGGGCGAGTTCCCGAAGTACCGGGCGTTCGCCGAGCTGCGGCCGCCTTACCGGCTGACGGCGGTGCGGGCGGAGCTGGCGGAGGCGGTGGAGCGGGTGGCGGGGATCGTGGCCGGCGAGACGCCGGTGCGCCTCGATCTGCGGCCGGGGACGCTGGCACTGTCGGCGCACGAGACGGACGGGCCCGACGTGGCCGACGAGGTGGCGGTGGAGTGGGACGGGCCGGAGCTGGTGCTGGGGCTGCGCCCGGCGTTCCTCGCCGATGCCCTCGCCGCCGTCGAGAGCGAGGAGGTGGTGCTGGACATGACCGACGCCCTCAAGCCGGTGCTGGTGCGGCCGGTGCCCGAGAGCGACGACGTGGCGGTGCTGATGCCGCACCGGTTCGCCTGATGCTGCACCGGCGAGACCTCTCGGCGCTGGGCGAGGAGTGGCGCGAGTACGACTTCGGCGGGCGGGTCTATCGCATCTCGTCGCCGGTGGCTCTGTGGTTCCGTGACGGCGGGACTACTCATCGGGTGCTCGACGCCTCTGGCGTGGTGCACCTTGTCCCGGCACCCGGACATCTCGGGTGCGTCGTGCGCTGGATGAAGGAGCCTGGCCATGAGCCAGTCGATTTCTAGCGCAGTGTTCCCGCTGTTCACGGGTGACGGGTTCGTGCCG
>JBKHXC010000111.1:0-2603 GCA_046566225.1 Acidimicrobiia bacterium | reverse complement strand
CTCCGAGCCCGCCCAGTTCCGCAATGTCGGTACCTTCGAGGCGATGGGACGGGGCCGCTGCCTGCTCCTGGTCGGCCTCGTCGTCGCCGCCGTCGTCGCCCTGTCGCCCTCGCCGGCGGCGGCCGCCCACGAGCTGGACGAGCTCGAGATCATCGTGGCCCTCAACGCGGCCGGCGACGACAAGATCAGCGTGGTCGACCTCACCGGCGCCCCCGGCAGCTACGCGGGTCTGGCCGGCGACGTGGCGATCTCGCTGGACCGTCCCGCCGGCTCCTTCCGGACCTCGCACGGCTTCGAGGGCGGCTACATCCACCCTGACGCCAAGCTGACCCAGCCGGACGGGCGCGGGGGCCTCAGCTACCGGCTCGACACCGGCAAGCTGCAGGTGCTCGCCCTGCGGGAGGGCTACGAGGCGGTGGTGGTCGTCGTCTGCACCCCCCAGGTGCGCCAGGTCGTCGACACGCTGGTGGCGCCCGAGGAGGCGGCCCCCTACGCCACGCCCGGGAACCGGTGCCGGGGCTGGTACCAAGACGTCGAGGCCCCACCCATCCGCGCCGTCGTGCAGCTGCTTCCCGACCGGGACCGGTACTCCTCGGCGATGCTCAAGGTGGCGGGGGCCACCGCCATCACGTTCGCCCTCCTCGGTCTGGCGGCCACGGCCCTGCGCCGCGGGCCCCTGCACCGGCGGTCCACCGCCTCGTGGCTGCTGTCGATCGGAGCCTTCGCGGTGGTGGCGCCGGTCGGGTGGGCGGTGGTCTCGACCCTCCTGTGGCTCACCGGCCCGCCAGCCGATCCGATGCTCCTCGGCGGCGGGACCGACGGCGAGCAGGTCGCCAGGACGCTGGCGCCAGGGCTGGCGTTCCTCGTGCCCGCCCTCCTGCCGGCCGCCGTCCTTCTGAACGCCAGCGCGAAGCAGCCGCCGGCGCCGGGGCCGGCGGTCGCCGCCGCACCGGAGGTCCCGACGTGGTGGCCCACCTCGTGGTGGCAGCAGTGGGCGGCGCAGGCAGCCCCCCCGCCGCCCGTCCCGCCGCCGCCCGTCCCGCCCCCGGTCCCGCCGCCGCCTCCCGCCCCGGGCGCCCGCTGACACAGCGGGCCGGCGCCCGTCCTCAGTGGTCGCGGCCGACGATGAAGGCGGCGATCTCGCCCAGGGCGGCACGGGCCTCGCCGGTGAGGGGCAGCTCGGACGCCCGCTGCAGGGCCGTGGCGGCCAGGTTCGCCACCGCCGCCTCGACCTCGGCGCGGGCGCCGGTCGACTCGAGGACACCGAGGATGGCCAGGACCTCGTCGTCGCTCAGGTCGTCGGCCCCGACCCGGCTGCCCAGCAGGTCGAGCTCGGCGCCCGAGGACCGCTCGAGGGCCAGGGCCAGCAAGAGGGTCGGCTTGCCCTCGCGCAGGTCGTCGCCCACGGGCTTCCCCGTCCGCCGGGGGTCGCCAAAGGCGCCGAGCAGGTCGTCGACCAGCTGGAACGCCTCGCCCAGGGACAGCCCGTAGCCGCTGAGGGCGGCCCGGGTCAGGTCGTCGACCGCCCCGGTCAGCGCGGCGCCCAGGTGGAGGGGCCGCTCGACCGGGTCCTTGGCCGTCT
The DNA here is from genome assembly GCA_046566225.1 of Acidimicrobiia bacterium. Lineage (GTDB taxonomy): Bacteria > Actinomycetota > Acidimicrobiia > Acidimicrobiales > DATLFN01. The sequence continues at coordinate 1,021 of JBKHXC010000111.1, read as the reverse complement.
TGTACGTGCAGATGCGCTGCGCCGACTCGACGGTGGGCGCCGCCGTCGCCGTGTGGAGCATGTCGAGGTACTGGCCCACGTTCACCTCGAGCCGAAGCTCGTCCCACACCTCCCAGGCGGGGCGGGGTGCCCCGCCGAGGAGCCGGTCGGCCAGCACGAAGGCGATGTCGCCGACGAGGATCGCCGCGCCCTCGCCGAAGCGGCGGCCCTCGCCCCGCCAGCCGGCCGCCCGGTGACGCCGCTCGAAGGCCACGTGCACGGTCGGCAGGCCCCGCCGGGTGGCCGAGCCGTCCATCACGTCGTCATGGACCAGGGCGAAGCAGTGCAGCAGCTCGAGGGCGGCGCCGGCGTCGACCCACAGCGGGTCGGTGGGGTCGCCGCCGGTGCCGACGAAGCCCCAGGAGCAGAAGGCGGGGCGCAGCCGCTTCCCGCCGCCGAGGACGAACGAGCGCAGGGCGTCGAGCGGGGGCTCGAGGTCGGGCTCGAACCCCGCCCACCGAGCCACCTCGGCGTCGAGGAGGGCCTCGAGGCGGGTGTCGACCGCCTTGGCCACCTCGGCCAGCCAGGCCGGGGCAGCAGCGGCGGCGGTCATCGCGCGGAGCCTACGTCCCGGCCTGCCGCTACCTCCCGGCTGCTCAGGCCCTGCGGACCACCGTCCACCCGCGCAGGAGGGCGCCCAGCTCTGTCTGGGTGGCGTGACGCGGGCAGGCCAGGCCGGTGCGCTCGGGGCCGCCGCCCCGCAGCTCGACCCGCACCCGGGTGCTGCGCTCGCACCCGGGCGCCTCGCACCTCCCGATCACGTCCACGGACAGAGGATGCCCGACCGGTGTGACCCGGACGTGGATCCCCCGGGCGCCGGAGCGCCGCCCGGCGAGCCGCACCCCCAGACGACGGTAGGTTGCCGCCCCGTCCCAGCGTCGGGCGGAGGGGGAGGGAGGCCGCGATGGGCGATCGTCTGGACACCCTCAGCACCTACCGGCACCTGCGGTTGGGCATGGCGCTGCTCCTCGGGCTGCTCATC
>JBKHXC010000110.1:0-3080 GCA_046566225.1 Acidimicrobiia bacterium | reverse complement strand
CCGGCCGCCGGCGAAGGGGTAGGCGGCGATGGTGACCTGGCCGACGGGCTGGCGGGCCGTCCAGTACAGGTACAGGGTGCCGCCGTCGTTGGAGAACGTGAGGCCGAGGAGGCCGCGCTCGCCGCCGGCGAGGACCCGGTCGGTGATATCCGCTACCACCGAGGTGTCGGCGCCGCTGACGGCCCGCACCCGGCCCGCCTGCTCGGTCACGTAGAGGGCAGGGTCGCCCTGGCGCACGGCGAAGGCCGTGGGCTGGGCGAGGCCGGCCAGCCTGGTCAGCCGGACCGCCGGGGGGGGGCCTGCGGCCGGCGTCGGGGCGGCCCCGGCCGTCGACGGCGAGGCGGCGCTGGTGCTCGGGATGAAGGTGGCGCCGGTGGTGGCGTCGATCGACGTGGGCGCCTCCTCCGGGGCCGCCGACTCGTCGTCCCCGCCGCCCCCGCAGGCCCCGGCAGCGAGCGCCAGCACCACGGTCACGGCGAGGCGACGCCCGGAGCGGGCCGGAGAACGGCAGAGACCAGCGGGACGGACACGAGAGCGGCGCACCCCGCCCATGCAAGCCGCCGCCGCCGGCCTAGTGGGGTCGGAGGCGGCGGACCAGCCCTTCCTGCACGACCGTGACCACCAGCCGGCCGTCCACGTCGTAGATCTGGCCCCGGGCCAGCCCCCTCGCCCCGGTGGCCGACGGGCTGGACTGGTCGTACAGCAGCCACCCGTCGGTCCGGAACGGGCGGTGGAACCACATGGCGTGGTCCAGCGACGCGCCCATGAAGTCGGCGTCGAAGAACGTCAGGCCGTGGGGGAGCAGCACCGAGTCGAGCAGGGTCATGTCCGAGGCGTACGCCAGCACGCAGGCGTGGAGGAGCGGGTCCTCCGGAAGCTCGCCGTCGGCCCGGAACCAGACCTGCTGGCGGGGCGGCCGGGGCGCCCGCTCGACCGTGGGTGCCTGGGTGTAGCGGGTGTCGATGGGCCGCGGTCGCGTGTACCAGTCGCCCAGCACGGCGGCGTAGGGCTTGAACCGCTCGGCGAAGGTCGGCACCGTCTCGGGCTCCGGCGCCTCGGGCATCGGGTCCTGGTGCTCGGGCCCCTCCTCCGGCACCTGGAACGACGCCGACAGGTGGAAGATCGCCTCGCCGTGCTGCACCGCCACGGTGCGCCGGGTGGTGAAGCTGCGCCCGTCGCGGATGCGGTCGACCTCGTACAGGACCGGGATCGTCGGGTCGCCCGGGCGCAGGAAGTAGGCGTGGAGCGAGTGGACGAAGCGGTCGGCAGGGACCGTCCGGCCGGCGGCGACCAGCGCCTGCCCGGCGACCTGGCCCCCGAAGATGCGCACCCGGCGCTCGTCCGGGTTGTGCCCGCGGAAGTGGTTCACCTCGATGCGCTCCAGGTCGAGCAGCGCGACGAGGCCGTCGAGGGCGGCGGACACGCCGCGCATCCTACGGGCGCGTTCAGGCGCCGGCCTCTGGTGCCGATGGAGGATCCGTGACCGACATCCGCGCCGTTGGTGGTGAGTTGGGAGCAGGGAGCAGCGGGTATCGTCGGCTCTGCATGGAGGCCACCACTCGACTGCCCTCCGTGCTCCAGCGGCCCGGCCTCCGCAAGCTCATCAAGTACTCCATGGTGAGCCTGATCTCGGTCGTCGTGAGCCAGGTCGTGCAGTTCGCCACGTTCGTCGTCACCCACAACGGCGTGCTGTCCAGCATCGTCGCCGTCGCCGTCGGCACCGTCCCGAGCTACGAGCTGAACCGCCGGTGGACGTGGCGCAAGAACGGGCCGAGCCACCTCTGGAGGGAGATCGTGCCCTTCTGGGTGATGTCCTTCGTCGGCCTGGTGTTCTCGACCCTGTGCGTCTACTTCGCCGAGCAGTGGGCCGACGGGCGCGACTTCAGCAAGGCCCGCACCGGCCTCCTGCTGAACCTGGCGAGCCTGGCCGCGTTCGGGATCCTCTGGGTCGGCAAGTTCCTCATCATCAACCACCTGCTGTTCCACCACCGCCCGCTCGACGCGGCGGACGAGGACGACGTCCCCGTCTTTTAGGGCGTGGCCGTAACGCAGGTGGAGCGGGCGGTGGCGGACGCCGCCAAGGGCTTCCTCCCCGGCGACGAGGCCGAGGCGCTGCATGCCGCCGCCCTGGCCGCCGACGGCCCGTTCCTGGAGGTCGGCTCCTACTGCGGCAAGTCGGCCGTGTGGCTGGGCGCCGCGGCCCGCGAGCGGGGCACGGTGCTGTTCACCGTCGACCACCACCGGGGCAGCGAGGAGAACCAGCCGGGGTGGGAGTGGCACGATCCCGAGGTCGTCGACCCGGCCACCGGCCGGATGGACACGCTCCCGTTCCTGCGCCGCACGCTCGCCGACGCCGGCCTCGAGGACGTCGTCGTCCCCGTCGTCGGCCCCTCGGCCACCGTCGGGCGGGCGTGGGCGACGCCGCTCGGGTTCCTGTTCATCGACGGCGGCCACGGCGAGCAGGTGGTCCGGGACGACGAGGTGGCGTGGCTCCCCCACGTCCGAGCCGGCGGGCTGCTCGCCATCCACGACGTCTTCCCCGACCCCGCCGACGGCGGCCGCCCCCCGTACGAGCTGTACCGCCGCTGCCTGGACTCGGGCCGGTGGTACGACGTCACCGCCACCGGCAGCCTTCGCGTTCTCCGCCGCACCTCCTGACTCTTCCGGCGTCTGCCAACTTCCGCGCTCCCCAGGAGCCAGAAGTGGGCGCACGCAGAGGAGGGAAGGGCGGCGGGGTGGCGCCTTACTCGCGGTCGAGCTCTGCTTCGGCGATGGCGGCGAGGTCGAGGTCGAGGCCGGCGGGGAGGCCCTCCCCCCGGAAGATGCCGCTGGCGGGGCCGTCACCGTAGAGGCAGTCGCCGGCGAGGACGACCGCCGCCGCCGTGTAGGTCGAGCGCTCGCGGTGGGGGAACGTCTTGCCGTCGGGCTCCACCACCCGGTCCAGTAGCCGCCGTCGGGCTGGCGCAGGCGCTGGGCCCAGGAGAAGAGCGCCGCCGCCTCGCCGTCGAGGCCCGCCACGGCGTGGGCCGTGGCGCACTCGGCCGTCTCCGCGCCGGTGTACCAGGGATGGTCGTCGATGC
>JBKHXC010000109.1:0-3501 GCA_046566225.1 Acidimicrobiia bacterium | reverse complement strand
GGCCGCCGGCATCGGCTTCGGCCGGCTGGCCGGGACCCTCGACTGGGCCCGGCGCCGGGCCCGGGCCATCAACCTGGTGTCGGGACTCCTGCTGGCCGGCTTCGGCATCCTGCTCCTCACCAACCGGCTCACCGACCTGTCCCGGGAGCTGGTCGAGCTGATGGACGGCACGCCGCTCGGGTGGCTCATCGGGCTGTAGGCGAATCGCCTCGCAGGCAGAGCTTGCTCGGCGAGCCGGCCGCCTTCGCCGACAGGGAGCGGCGCCGGCGATCCTCATCGTTCGTGGTCGCCCCGCCAGGGGCGGTTGTGGGGCCCGCTCGCCTCACCCGCCGGCGAAGGGGTCCTTCACGGTGATCCCCCGGAACCTTCGGAAGTCGCGGTCGTGGCTCCAGATCGTCGACACGCCGTGCTCGCGCATCAGTGCGACGAGGTGGGCGTCCGGAACCAGGTTGCCCCGGGGCTTCACGTCGGCTGCCACCGTGCGAAGGGACGCCCAGAAGTCATCGCCCTCGCCGGCCACGCGCACGTGGGACGGCGCGGTCAGCGCCTCGACGTTCGACATCGCCTCATCGCACGACAGGGGGCTGGCGAGCACGGTGGGGTGGGTCACGATGCGCAGGTACCCGAGGACGGCCGGCCAGAAGACGTAGGCCAGGCCTGGTCCGGCGACGAGGTGCTCCACCAGCGCACGCGCCCGGTCGTGGAAGTGGTTGGCACGGTTGGTGGCGTGGACCAGGACGTTGGTGTCCACGGTCTGGCTCATCGCTCGTCGCTGGTCCGGTCATCGAGGACCGACCAGACCGCGTCCTTGTCGTCGAGGTCGACTCGAGGAGCGAGGTCCTTGGTGACCCACCTGAACGGCGTCGCTCGCCGGCCGGAGTCGTCGGACGCGAGGGCGATGGCAAGCAGCTCGGAGACGAGCTGGCCGAGGGTCTTGCGCTCACGCGCCTGGCGCTTCTTCAGCTCGCGGAGCACCGAGGCGTCGATGTCCAGGGTCGTCCGCGGCATGCACCTGATGCTACCAACTCACGCATCAGATGCACCGGTCTCAGTAGTTGGCCGGCAGGAGGCGGTTGAGGTTCTCGAAGAACACGAACAGCACCACGAAGAACACGGGGGCACCCACCAGGTAGGCGGGCCAGCGCCGCCAGCGCCGGCCGCCCAGCCAGGTGAGCAGCCACACGGCGGCGGCGGCCGCCCCCCAGGCGACGGCCGGGCCGTTGGATGCGCTCTCGCCCGACAGGCCGGCCTCCTCGGCCTCGGCCAGCGACCGGGGCGCGGGGGTGGCCGGCCCGGTGGCGGGGGTGGCCGGCGGGCCGGGGGCCTCCGGGGTGGTGGTGGCCACCGGGGGCGGCGCCGGCGGGGGCTCGGCCGCCTCGCCGACCAGGTCGGCGACCACGACCAGGCGGCGGGCGGCGCTGAACTTCGGCTCGCAGGTGGTGAGGGTCAGGCGGTCGTCGCCGGTGGGGTCGAGCACCGACGTCTCGCTGGGCTGCACCACCCGGGTGGACGAGACCTCGTAGCGGAACCGCCCCTGGCGGGTGGTGACCAGGATGGGGTCGCCGGGGCCGAGCTGGTCGAGGCGGGAGAACGGCGCCCCGTAGGTGGTGCGGTGCCCGGCGATGGCGGCGTTGCCCGGCTGGCCGGGAAGCGGGGTCCCCGGGTAGTGGCCGGGGCCCCGCTTGAGGGCGGCCAGGCTCACCCCCTCGACCACCGCCTTGTCGACGCCGATGCTCGGGATGCGGATGAGCGCCACCGCGTCGCCCTCGGGGGTGGGCGGCGGGCCGGCGGGGAGGGTCGCCGGCGTGGTGGGCGGATCGGACGGCGACGGGGTGGCGGCCGGCGCGGTGGTGGCCGTGGTGGTGGTCGTGGCCGGGGCCTCCAGGAGGGAGCGCTCGAACTGCCTGGTCAGCTGGCGTTGGTGGCGGGCCTCGGCCAGGCCCGTGCCCCACAGCTGGTAGGCGACGAAGAGCAGGATCAGCACGCCGGCGGCGATCAGCGTCCGGCCGAGGCCGCGCACCACCCGGCGGATGTCCACGGGGCCACGGTACGGGAGCCCCGGGCGGGGCCGGGTGCGCCCCGCTTGGAAGAACACGACCGCCGCCCCGTAGCATTGGCTCGCCGCCATGGCCCCCGTCGTACGCTTCCGCTCCGCCGTCGCCCTGCTCGGCCGCTTCCCCGCTCTGTCCGGTGTGGACCTCACGGTCGAACCGGGCGAGGTCGTGCTCCTGGAGGGCGCCAACGGAGCGGGCAAGACGACCCTGCTGCGGGCCTGCGCGGGCCTGGTCCCGGTGGTGGCCGGCGAGGCCCGGGTGCTGGGCTGGGACCTGCGGGCCGACCGCCGGTCGGTGCGCCGCCGCGTCGGCCTGCTGGGCCACGCCGGCACCCTCTACGACGACCTGGGCGCCGAGGAGAACGTGCGCTTCGCGGTGCGGGCCGCCGGGGGCGACCCGGCGGCGGTGGCGCCCGCCCTGGCCCGCCTGGGCGTCGACGGGCGCCTGCGGGCGACGGCGGTGGGCCGGCTGTCGGCCGGCCAGCGCCGGCGGGTGGCGCTGGCCGTCCTGGCCGCCCGGTCGCCGGCGCGGTGGCTCCTCGACGAGCCCCACCCCGGCCGCGACGCCGCCGGGCGCGACCTGCTCGACGACCTGGTGCGCTCGGCCGCGGCGGGGGGGGCGACGGTGGTCCTCGCCTCCCACGAGGCGGAGCGGGCCTCCGCCCTGGCCGGCCGGGTCGTCGCCATGGCCGGGGGCCGCGTGCAGCCCCGGGAGCCCGCCCGTGTGGCGTGACGCCCTGCTGGTGGCGGGCAAGGACCTGCGCATCGAGGCCCGCTCCCGGGTGGCCACCAACCAGGTGGCGCCCTTCGCCCTGGTGGTGCTGGTGCTGTTCGGCTTCGCCCTCGACCCCGACCGGGGCGTGCTGGCCCGGGCGTCGGCCGGGCTGTTCTGGGTCGCCGTGCTGCTGTCGTCGCTGCTCGCCGTGCAGCGCAGCTTCTCGGTGGAGTCGGGCGACGCCACCGGCGACGGCCTGCGCCTCTCCGGCCTCGACCCGGCCGGCATCTTCCTGGGCAAGGCGGCCGCCGTGGCCGCCCAGCTGGCCGCCCTCCAGGTCGTGCTGGCCGCCGGCGTGGTGGTGCTCTACGACGCCGACCTGGGCGGCCCCGCCCTGCTCCTGGCCACCTGCGCGGCGGCCACCGTGGGCCTGGCCGCCGCCGGCGTCGTCTACGGGGCGCTGGCCGCCGGCCTGCGGGTGCGGGAGACGCTGCTGCCCCTGCTGCTCCTCCCGGTGGTGGCGCCCGTGCTGCTCAGCGCCACCCGGGCGTGGGAGGCCGGCATGGGCCTGTCGGTGGACGACGGATGGCGCTGGGCCCAGCTCCTGGCCGTGTTCGCCGTGGTCTACGTGACCCTGGGGGTCGTGGCCTTCGGCGCCCTGCTGGAGGAGTCGTGAGCCGCCCCTCGTCGACCGGCGCCCGCCGGGAGCCGGCCGGCGGCGGCACCCCCCAGG
>JBKHXC010000108.1:0-4757 GCA_046566225.1 Acidimicrobiia bacterium | reverse complement strand
CGCGCCGTCGAGCTCCGGGGCGCGGAGGTCGGGCATGGGCGGCGTTCTACCCGACGCGCCCCACGCCCACCAGATCGCTGCGGTAGATGCTCCGCATCCGCACCGGGGTGCCCGTCTCCGACGCCTCCACCATCTGGCCGTCGCCCGCGTAGATGCCGACGTGGTGGATGGGCGAGCCGTAGAACAGCAGGTCGCCCGGCTGCACCTCCGACACGGGGACCCGGAACGTGGCGGAGTACTGGGCGACCGACGAGTGGGGCAGCGTGCGCCCGCCCGCCTTCCACGCCCACTGGGTGAGGCCGGAGCAGTCGAAGCTGTCGGGGCCGTCGGCCCCCCACTCGTAGGGCTTGCCCAGCTGGGCCTTGGCCTCGACCACCGCGGCGGCCGCCCCGGGGGCGGGCGGGCGGGCGGCGCTCACCGGCGCGGCCTCCCCGTTCCGCTCGGCCGTGGTGGTCGTGGTCGTCGTGGCGGCGAGGCGGGGCACGGGCAGCCTCGCGGTGGTCGTGGTGCGGGCCGCCTCCTCGGCCGCCGCCCGGCGTGCCGCCTCGGCCGCCGCCGCCCGGCGTGCCGCCTCGGCTCTGGCCGCCTGCTCCCGGGCCTGGCGCTCGGCCAGCTCGGCCTGCACCCGCCGGGCCTCCTCCTCGGCCCGCCGCCGGGTCTCCTCCTCCACCAGGGCGGCCAGCTCGCCCTCCACCGCGGCCAGAGAAGCCCGCCGGGCGCCGGCCGCCTCCTCGGCGCCGCGGCGCTCGGCGTCCACCCGGGCCAGCACCGCCCGGGCCGACGTGCGGGCCGCCTCCAGCTCGGCCCGCTGGTGGCGGCGGGCCTCCTGGGCCCGGTCGAGCGCGGCGACGGTCGCCCGCTCCCGGCCGGCGACGGCGGCGACGTAGGCCCGCCCGACGACCACGTCGTTGGCCGAGGCGCGCATCAGCAGCTGGGCGACGGGCAGCTGGCCGCCGCGGACGTAGGACGCCACCGCCCGGTCGCGCAGGCGCCCCCGCACGGCGGCCACCTCGGCGTCGGCGGCGGCCACCTCGGCCTCGGCGGCCGCCACCCGCTCCTCCACGGCCGCCGCCTCGATGCGGGCCCGGTTGAGCCGCTCGGCCAGCACGCTGACCCGCCGGCCCTGCTCCTCCAGCTCCCGCGCCAGGCGCTCGGCCTCGGCCCGCTTCTCGGCCAGCGGGTCGGCCGCCGCCACCGGGCCCGCGCCGAAGCCGGCCAGTGAGGAGCACAGGATGGCGACGCACAGCGCCGTGCCCGTCCACCGATGACGCGGGGTCGTCCCGGAGCGATGCACTTCGGGCCACGACGCTACCGGGGTGGGAGGGACAGGGAAAGGGGGAGCCGGCGGTACGGTGGCCCCGCTATGACCGAGACGACGAGCGGCGGGCCGGGCCCCACGGCGGGCGGGCGGGTGGCCCGCGACTCGATGGGCGACGTCCGCATCCCCGCCGGCGCCCTGTGGGGCGCCAGCACGCAGCGGGCGGTGGAGAACTTCCCGGTGTCGGGCCGGCCGGTGGACGCCGCCCTGGTGCAGGCCCTGGCCCGGGTCAAGGGGGCCGCCGCCCGGGAGAACGCCCGCCTCGGCGTGGTCGACGCCGACATGGCCGAGGCCATCGCCGCGGCGGCGGGCGATGTGGCCGGCGGCGCCCACGCCGACCAGTTCCCGGTCGACGTGTTCCAGACCGGCTCGGGCACGTCGTCGAACATGAACGTGAACGAGGTGGTGGCCGGGCTGGCGTCGAGGCGGTTGGGGCGGGCGGTGCACCCCAACGACCACGTCAACGCCTCGCAGTCGACCAACGACGTGTTCCCCACCGCCATCCACCTGGCCGCCGCCGCCGGCGTGACCGCCGACCTGGTCCCGGCCCTGGAGTCGCTGGCCGCCGCCCTGCGGGCCAAGCAGGCCGAGCTGGCCGAGGTGGTCAAGGCCGGGCGCACCCACCTGATGGACGCCACCCCGGTCACCGTGGGCCAGGAGGTGGGCGGGTGGGCGCGGGCGGTGGAGCTGGGCGTCGAGCGGCTCCGGGCCTGCCTGCCCCGGCTGGGCGAGCTGCCCATCGGGGGCACCGCCGTCGGCACGGGGATCAACGCCCCGCCCGGCTTCGCCGCCGGCGTGGTCGCCCGCCTGGCCGCCGAGACCGGCCTGCCCCTGACCGAGGTGGCCGACCACTTCGAGGCCCAGGGTGGGCGCGACGCCCTGGTCGAGGTCAGCGGCGCCCTGCGCACCGTGGCCGTGTCGCTGTTCAAGCAGGCCAACGACCTGCGCTGGATGGCCAGCGGGCCCCGCACCGGCCTGGCCGAGATCCGCCTGCCCGACCTCCAGCCGGGCTCGTCGATCATGCCCGGCAAGGTCAACCCGGTGATCCCCGAGGCCGTGGCCCAGGTGGTCGCCCAGGTGGTCGGCAACGACGCCGCCATCGCCTTCGCCGGGGCGGCCGGGAACTTCGAGCTGAACGTGATGATGCCGGTCATGGCCCGCAACGTCCTGGAGTCCATCCGCCTCCTCGCCTCGGCCAGCCGCCTGCTGGCGTCGTCGTGCGTGGCCGGCATCGAGGCCGACGTGGCCCGCTGCCGGGCCTACGCCGAGTCGTCCCCGTCCCTCGGCACCGCCCTCAACCCGTACATCGGCTACGAGCGGGCGGCCGAGGTGGTCAAGGAGTCGGTCCGCTCCGGCCGGTCCATCCGCGAGCTGGTCGTGGAGCGGGGGTGGATGACCCACGAGGAGCTCGACAAGGCGCTCGACGTCCTCCAGCTCACCCGGGGCGGCCTCGCCTAGCACCCTGGTAGTTGCGAAGGGAAGCATGGTGGCGCCCGGGGCGTTGGACCGTCCATGACCGGGATCGGCTCCCAGCCGGTGACGTCGTCGTCGGCCGCGCCGCCCGCCGGGGGAGCCATGGGCGTGGAGGTCTGGTCCGACGTGGTGTGCCCGTGGTGCTACGTCGGCAAGCGGCGCTTCGAGTCGGCCCTGGCCCGCTTCGCCCACCGAGGGGAGGTCGAGGTGCGGTGGCGCAGCTTCGAGCTCGACCCCTCCGCTCCGGCCCACGCCGACGCCGACCTCGTCGGGCACCTGGCCGCCAAGTACCGGGTGAGCCGGGAGGAGGCCCGGGCCATGAACGACCGGGTGACGGCGGTGGCGGCCGGCGAGGGGCTGGCGCTCCGGCTGGACCGCGCCCGGCGGGGGCGCACCTTCGACGCCCACCGCCTCCTCCACCTGGGGGCGGCGCGGGGGGTGCAGGGCGCCCTGGCCGAGCGGCTCATGGCCGCCTACTTCACCGAGGGGGAGCCGGTCGCCGACCACCGGGCGCTGGTACGGGCGGCGGTGGCCGTGGGCCTGGACGGGGCCGAGGCCCGCCGCGTCCTGGCCGGCGACGCCTACGCCGACGACGTGCGGGCCGACCAGGCCGACGCCCGTCGCCTCGGCATCTCGGCGGTGCCGTTCTTCGTGGTCGACCGCCGCTACGGGGTGGCGGGGGCCCGGCCGGCCGACGTGGTGCTCGCCGCCCTGGAGCAGGCGTGGGCCCGGCGCTCGTCCCGACCGGGGGAGGACGCCTCAGCCGAGGGCGGGTGAGCCGGGGTAGGGCCCGGGGTCGCCGGCGGCCGGGATGGTGGGCGCCGACCACGCCATCATCCTGGCCAGCGACTGGGTCACCGCCCGCCACGCCGCCGGGTCCCAGCCCTCGGCGGCGCCGATGACGGACCCGTCGAGGCCCACGTGGACCAGCGCCGGGAGCCGTTCCAGCCCGAAGGCCTTGATGGCCTCCCGGTCGGGGTCGGCGAAGGTCAGGATCTCCCGCGACAGCGGCCCCAGGAACTCCCGGCAGTCCTCGGGGGTGCCCGCCACCAGCCAGGCGATGCGGCAGTCGGCCTCCTGGAAGCCGAGCAGGACCCGGTTGGCGGTGGGCAGCAGCCAGGCGCTCTCGTAGGTGAACGGGTCGACGGCGACGAAGACCAGGTGGAAGGTGGTGAGCCACTGCTCCAGGGTGCGGGGAGGCCCGTTGAGCGGCGCCAGGCTGACGTCGAGCGGGGGGGCGGTGGCCACGGCCGGCAAGGTAGCCGACGGCCATTTCCGGGGACGAGGCGGCGGTAGGGTGGCGACGGGATGCACCCCATGGAACGCCTGCGCTCGGTGGCGCGCTCCACCGGCGCCGGTCCGTCGCTCCTCGTCCCCGAGGCCGCTGCCGCCCTGGCCCGCCTGGGGCCCGACCCCGCCGCCCTGGTGACCGCCTGCCGCCGGTTGGTCGAGCGCCACCCGGCGGTGGGGCCGATGTGGTGGCTGGCCTCGAGGGTCCTGTGCGCCGCCGACCCCGTCGGCGAGGCGTGGAAGGTGGCCGACGAGATCGAGGCCGACCCGACGGCCTCGGTCGTCGCCCGGGCGGTGCCCGACGACGCCGTCGCCGTGGTCGTCGGCTGGCCCGAGCTGGCCGCCGATGCCCTCCGCCGGCGGGGCGACGTCGCCGTGCGCGCCGTGTCGGGGGGCGGGGAGTCGGCCGGGGTGGTCCGCCACCTCCGGGGCGCCGGCACGGAGGCCGACGACGTCCCCGACGCCGGGCTGGGCGCGGCGGTGGTGTCGGCCGGGCTGGTGCTGCTGGAGGCGTCGGCCGCCGGGCCCGAGCGCTTCGCGGCGGTGGCCGGCGCCCGCGCCGCCGCCGCCGTGGGCCGGGCCGCCGGGGTCCCGGTGTGGCTGGTCGTGGGCGCCGGCCGGGGCCTGCCGCCGGCGCTGTGGGGGGCGCTGGAGGCCCGGGTGCAGCGCTCGGCCG
>JBKHXC010000107.1:0-2183 GCA_046566225.1 Acidimicrobiia bacterium | reverse complement strand
CCAGGCGGCCGAGGGCGCCGCGGGGCTTGGTGAGCCGGTCCTGGAGCTCGGCGGCGGCCTGCTCCGCTGCGACGTCGAGAGGCCTGACGGCGGCCACGGCGCCGGCGACGGTCTCGCGCGCCGCCCGGTCGATCCAGGCCGTGACCGCGGCGGCCACCCGGCCGTCGCCGATCGGGGCGAAGGGCATGCCGGCGGCGGCCGCGGCGTCGGCGTCGGCGGGGCGGTCGCCCACGTAGAGCACCCGCGCCGGGTCGACCGGGCCGAGGCGGCCGAGGGCCAGGTGCAGCACCGCCGGGTCGGGCTTGTCGGCGCCCGCCTCGGCGGAGGTGGCGATGACCGGCAGGAGGTCGGCCAGTCCGCTGGGCGCCAGGAGGGCCCGCACCACAGCCCCGGTCATGACCGTGGTGTTGGTGGCGGCGCCGAGGGCGAGGCCGGCGGCGGCGAGGGCCCGCAGGTCGTCGACGGCCCCGGGACGGACCTCGACCACGAGGTCGTCGACGGGTGTGGCCGGGCCGGCCTCGGTGACCAGGGTGCCGCCGATGTCGAACAGCACGGCGTCGAGCAGGGCTTTCACGGCAGTACCTCCCGGAGGGCGCCGCTCAGGGCGCCGGTGGTCAGCTCGGGCAGGGCCAGGTAGCGGGCCCCCATGGCGTCGGCCAGGGCGCGGGCCAGGCCCAGGCGGGCCCGTCCCTCCTCGGCGTCGACGACGACGGCGTCGATGCGGTGCGCGGCGATGGCTGCCGCCACCCGGTGGGCGGCGGCCACGGGGTCGCCGGCGCCGGCCGGGGCGGCGGTGGCCCGGCCGTCGGAGACGAGGACGAGCAGGGGCCGGTGGCTCCCCCCGGCGGCCGCCGTGCACACGCCCAGGGCGGCCTCCAGGCCGGCGGCCAGCGGGGTGCGGCCCCCGGTCACCACGCCGGCCAGCCGGGCCGACGCCACCTCCACGCTGCCCGTCGGCCGGAGCACCACCTCGGCGCCCTCCCCCCGGAAGGCCACCAGGGCGACGCGGTCGCGGCGCTGGTAGGCGTCGAGCAGGAGGGAGACCACCGCTCCCTTCACCGCCTCCATGCGGCGGGCCGCGCCCATCGCGCCGGAGGCGTCGACGGTGAGCACGAGGAGGTTGCCGGCCCGCTGCTCGCGCACGGCCTCCCGCACGTCGCCGGGCTGGGGGGCGGCCGGGCCGCCGTGCACGGCCACCCGCTCGGCGGCGGCCCGCAGCGTCGCGCCGGCGGCGACCGACCTGGGCGGCCCGTCGGGGACCCGGTCGCCGACGGTGCGGCCCCGCGGCCCCTCGACGACCGAACGGCGGCCGCCCGCCTCGTGGTCCGATCTGGTGCGGGCGGCCCGCACCGGGACGACCCGGCCGGCGGCGCCGGGATCGGCCCGGCGCTCGGCCCCCCCGCCACCCCGGCCGTCGCCGCCGGGTCCGCCGCCGGCCTCCTCGGCGCCGGGCGGCGGGCGCCGCTCGGGCGGCGCCGGGCCGTCGAGGGCGTCCTCGATCGCTCCCTGGTCCACGCCGGGCTCCTCGAAGGGGGAGCGCCGGCGCCGGTGGGCCAGGGCCAGCGGGGCCACCCGCCGCACGTGGTCGACGCCGGCCGCGGCCTCGCCCTCCCAGCCGGCCAGGGCGGCGGCCGCCCGGCAGATCACCAGGTCGGCCCGCAGCCCCTCGGCGCCCACCGACGCGCACAGCGCCGAGACGCGCCCGAGCAGCCCGGCGGGCAGGGCGGCGGGCCGGTGGGCGGCCAGGCCGGCCCGCAGGCGCTCCTCCTCGCCGGCCCAGGCGGCGGCGAAGGCGGCCGGGTCGGCGTCGAAGGCGAGCCGGCGGCGCACCGCCTCGGCCCGCGCCCCGGGGTCCCCGATCGACGCCACGTCCACGGCCAGCCCGAAGCGGTCGAGGAGCTGGGGCCGCAGGTCGCCCTCCTCGGGGTTCATGGACCCGGCCAGCACGAAGCGGGCCGGGTGGGACTCGGACAGGCCCTCCCGCTCGACCACGTTCATCCCGCTGGCGGCCACGTCCAGGAGCACGTCGACCAGGTGGTCGGCCAGCAGGTAGACCTCGACGACGTAGAGGACACCGCCGTGTGCCTCGGCCAGCAGGCCGGGCTGGAAGCGGCGCCGGCCCTCCCCCAGGGCGGCGGCCACGTCCAGGCTCCCGACCAGGCGGTCGTCGGTGGCGCCGAGGG
>JBKHXC010000106.1:0-5497 GCA_046566225.1 Acidimicrobiia bacterium | reverse complement strand
AGGCGCCGCCGGAGACATGTCTTGCACGGCATATGCTTGTCGTGGCATACTCGGAGCCGGATGTCGACCACGTTCGAGGTGCTGGCCCAACCCGTCCGGCGCTCCCTCCTGGACCGCCTGCGCCACGGCGAGCACCTCGTCGGCCAGCTGGCCGACGCCCTCGCCCTGACCCAGCCGGCCACGTCCAAGCACCTCCGGGTGCTGCGGGAGGCGGGGTTGGTGGCGGTCCGCACGGACGGCCCCCGGCGCTGGTACCGCCTCCGGGCCGACCCCCTGGCCGAGGTCGACGACTGGCTGGCGCCCTACCGCTGGATGTGGGAGTCGCGCCTCGACCGCCTCGGCGCCCACCTCGACGCCATGGACGACGACCAAGGAGGCGCCGATGCCCGCTGACCGGTTCCTCACCCTCGACGGGCGGCCGGCGGTCCGCGTCGAGCGCCACTACCCGCACCCGATCGACAAGGTGTGGACGGCCGTGACCGCGCCCGAGCACCTCGGGCGGTGGTTCCCCAGCCCCGTCGAGGTGGACCTCAGGCCGGGCGGGGAGATGCGCTTCGGGGCCTCGGGGGGCGGGCCGGGGGCGGCCGGCGGGGTCGAGGCCGTCGACCCACCCCGGCGGCTGGCGTTCACCTGGGGCGCCGACCGGCTGGCCTTCGAGCTGTCCCCGAGCGGCGGGGGCACCACGTTCGTGCTGACCCACGCCTTCGACGACCGCTTCGGCGCCGCCAGCTTCGCCACCGGCTGGGACCTGTGCCTGGCCGGCCTGCGCCGGGTGCTCGCCGGCGAGCCGCCGCCCCCGCCGGACCGGGGCATCGCCCGCCACGAGGAGCTGGTGCACCAGTTCGGGCTCGACCGGCCCGAGGTGACGGAGTCCGAGGGCCTCTGGACGGTCCGGATGGAGCGCCAGCTCACCTGCCCGGCCGAGGTGGCGTGGGACCTGTGGTTCGGCAAGGACCGCGTCACCGGCGAGCAGCGCCGGGCGCCGGCGGTCGGTGAGGACCTCACGCCGTACATGGCGCCCGACGTCGTGGTCGGCACGATGACCGAGGTGGACCTGCACCGGGTGCTGGCCTTCGACGTGACGCCGGCGGGCGGGCCCGGCGACCACGTGCGCGTCGAGCTGGCCGACGGCACCGGCCACGGCGCCCGGATCACCCTCACCGTCACCGGCACCGACCCCGCCGAGCGGGATGCCGCGGCCGAGATGTGGGGCGTGCGCGCCGTCGGGCACCTCGCCGCCTGTGCCGCCGCGTGGGCGACCGAGCAGCCGGTGGGCGCCTGATCGTCCGCACCCCGGCCGGAGCGGCGCGGCACCCGGGCGCGGCGGGCGCCGGCCCGTGGTGGTCCACCCCCCGGGCCCGCTCCGTGGGGTACGGTGAGACCCCGTGGCGAAGCACATCTTCGTGACGGGGGGCGTGGCCTCGTCGCTCGGCAAGGGGCTGACGGCCTCGTCCCTCGGCCGGCTGCTGAAGGCCCGGGGGCTGCGGGTCACCATGCAGAAGCTCGACCCGTACATCAACGTCGACCCGGGCACGATGAACCCCTTCGAGCACGGCGAGGTGTTCGTCACCGACGACGGCGGCGAGACCGACCTCGACCTCGGCCACTACGAGCGGTTCATCGACGAGAACCTGCACCGGGAGTCGAACACCACCACCGGCTCCATCTACCAGTCGGTGATCGCCAAGGAGCGGCGGGGCGACTTCCTGGGCAAGACCGTCCAGGTCATCCCCCACGTGACCAACGAGATCAAGGAGCGGATCACCCGGCTGGCCACCGAGGACGTGGACGTGGTGATCACCGAGGTGGGCGGCACGGTGGGCGACATCGAGATCCTGCCCTTCCTGGAGGCCATCCGGCAGTTCCGCAAGGACGTGGGCCGCGACAACGTCTGCTACATCCACCTCACCCTGGTGCCCTACCTGGGGCCCAGCGGGGAGCAGAAGACCAAGCCCACCCAGCACTCCGTCACCGAGCTGCGCAGCCGGGGCATCCAGCCCGACGTGATCGTGTGCCGGTCGGACCAGCCCCTGTCCGACGGGCTGAAGCGCAAGATCTCGCTCCTCTGCGACGTCGACACCCGGGCAGTGGTGAGCGCGGTGGACGCCCGCAACATCTACGCCATCCCGCTGGTGCTCCACGACGAGGGCCTCGACGACGAGGTGTGCCGCCTCCTGCGGCTGGACGCCCCCGAGCCCGACCTGACCCGCTGGCGCCAGCTCGTCGAGCGGGTCGACGCCGCCACCGTCCCGGTGCGCATCGGCCTCATCGGCAAGTACGTCAACCTCCCCGACGCCTACCTCTCGGTGGTGGAGGCGCTCCGCCACGCCGGGTTCCACCACGGCGCCCGGGTGGAGGTCGACTGGATCCAGGCCGAGGACGCCACCGGCCTGCTGGCCGAGGGCCGCCTGCGGGACCTCGACGGCATGGTGATCCCCGGCGGGTTCGGCGAGCGGGGCATCGACGGCAAGATCGCCGCCGCCGGCTACGCCCGCGAGCACGACATCCCCTGCCTGGGGCTGTGCCTGGGGCTGCAGGTGATGGTCATCGACTTCGCCCGCAGCGTGGCCGGGCTGGAGTCGGCCAACTCCCGGGAGTTCGACCCCGCCTCGCCCCACCTGGTCATCGACCTCATGGACGAGCAGCGCGAGGTGGTCAACATGGGCGGCACCATGCGCCTGGGCGCCTACGTGGCCAAGCTCCGGCCCGGCACGCTGGTGGAGAAGGCCTACGGCGAACCCGTGGTCTACGAGCGCCACCGGCACCGCTACGAGGTCAACCCCCGCTACCGGCGCCGGTTGGAGGACGCCGGGCTGGTGTGCTCGGGCACCAGCCCCGACGACCGGCTGGTCGAGTTCATCGAGCTGCCCGGGCACCCGTGCTGGGTCGGCACCCAGGCCCACCCGGAGTTCAAGAGCCGCCCCGACCGGCCCCACCCCCTGTTCTACGAGCTGGTGGGGGCCGCCCTCGACCGGGCCGCCGGGCGCAACCCGCACCTGCCCGATCTTTGAGCGGCTTCCGCAAGCTGGCCGAGCGCGAGGTGTGGCGGGGGTCGCTGGTGACGGCCGGGGTGGGGACCCATGTGGCGCCCGACGGGTCGACGTTCGAGCGCGACGTGGTGCACCACCCCGGCGCCGTCTCGGTCGTGCCCGTCGTCGACGGGGGCGAGGCGGTGCTGCTGGTCCGCCAGTACCGCGCCGCCATCGACGCCGAGCTGCTGGAGATCCCGGCCGGCAAGCGCGACGTGGCCGGCGAGGACCCGGCCGTGACCGCCGGCCGGGAGCTGGAGGAGGAGGTGGGGATGCGCGCCGGCCGGCTGGAGAAGCTGGCCGAGTTCTACAACTCGCCGGGGTTCTGCGACGAGCACTCCCACGTCTTCCTCGCCCTCGACCTGGAGCCGTGCCCGGCGTCGGCCCAGGGCGTGGAGGAGCGCCACATGACGATCGAGCGGGTGCCGATGGCCGACGTGCCCGCCCTGATCGGCTCGGGGGCGATCACCGACGCCAAGACGGTCATCGGGCTGTGCCTGGCCCGGGAGGCGCTGGCCTAGTCGCCGGTCCGGGCGGCGGTCCCCGCCGTCGCGCCCACAGCGGGGACCGACCCATCGCGCCCGCCTACCCTGGCCGGCGTGATCGTCGGGGTGCCGGGGGAGATCAAGACCGGGGAGAACCGGGTGGCGATCACGCCCGACGGCGTGCGCGAGCTGGTGGCCCACGGCCACCGGGTGCTGGTCGAGGCCGGCGCCGGCGAGGGGTCGTCCATCGCCGACGCCGACTTCGCGGCGGCCGGGGCCGAGGCGGTGGGCACCGACGACGCCTGGGGCGCCGAGCTGGTGGTCAAGGTCAAGGAGCCGCAGGCGAGCGAGGCCCGCCACCTGCGGGAGGGCCAGATCCTGTTCACCTACCTCCACCTGGCCCACTACCCCGAGGTGGCCCGCGCCCTGCTCGACGCCCGCACCACCGCCCTCGCCTACGAGACCGTGCAGCTGCCCAGCGGGGCCCTGCCCCTCCTGGCGCCCATGAGCGAGGTGGCCGGGCGCATGGCCACCCAGATCGGCGCCCACTACCTGGAGCGGGCGAACGGGGGGCGGGGGGTGCTGCTGGGCGGGGCCCCCGGCGTGCGCCCGGCCCGGGTGGTGGTCATGGGCGCCGGCAACGTGGGGTGGAACGCGGCGTGGATCGCCCAGGGCATGGAGGCCGAGGTGTGGCTGCTGGACAAGAACCTCGACCGGCTGCGCTTCGTCGACCAGATCCACAAGGGGCGCATCCTCACCCTGGCGTCCAACCGGGGGGCGGTGGAGCGGGCGGTGGGCGACGCCGACCTGCTCATCGGCGCCGTGCTCGTCACCGGCGGCCGGGCGCCCAAGGTGGTCACCGAGGACATGGTGCGGGCCATGAAGCCGGGGGCGGTGATCGTCGACATCGCCGTGGACCAGGGCGGATGCGTGGAGACCACGCGCGAGACGACCCACGACGACCCCGTGTACGAGCTCCACGGCGCCATCCACTACGCGGTGGGCAACGTGCCCGGCGCCGTGCCCCACACCTCGACCTACGCCCTCACCAACGCCACCCTCCCCTACGTGCTGGAGGTGGCCGAGCGGGGCGTGCGGGGCGCCCTGGCCGCCGACCCGGCGCTGGCCGGCGGCGTCACCACCGTCGCCGGGCGGGTCACCAACCCGGTGGTGGCCGACGCCCTGGGGCTGCCGGCAGCCGACCTCCTCGCCGTCCTGGCCTGAGCGACGGGTGCCCGAGGCGCTGAGCGGCGAGGCGGAGGCGTTCCTCGCCTCGCTGCGCGCCTCGGGGCGGGCCGAGAACACCGTGGCCGCCTACCGCCGGGACCTGGCGGCCTACGAGGGCTGGCTGGGGGAGGAGGGCCTGTCGGTGGCCGACGCCGGCCGGGGCGACGTGGCCGCCTACGTGGACGCCCTGGGCGCCGCCGGCCGCCGCCCCTCGTCGGTCGCCCGGGCCCTGGTGGCGGTGCGGGCGCTGCACCGCTGGTGCGGCAGCGACGCCGCCCTCCGGGTGGGCGGGCCGGGGCTCACCCCGGTGGCGGGCAGCGTCCTGGGCGTCCCGGAGGTGGCCCGGCTCCTCGAGTCCTGCGACGGCGCCGGCCCCGTCGACCTGCGCGACCGCGCCCTGCTGGAGACGCTGTACGCGACGGGGGCCCGCATCTCGGAGGTCGTGGGCCTGGCCACGGCCGACGTGGCCGGCGGGCTGGCCCGCATCGGCGGGCGGGGGGCCAGGATCGTCCCCTACGGCGAGGCCGCCGCCGACGCCCTGGACGCCTGGATGTCGGAGGGGAGGAGCGCCATGGCCCGCGGCGCCGGCCCGCTGTTCGTGAACCAGCGGGGCCGGGCCCTGTCCCGGCAGTGGGGCTGGACGGTGGTGCGGACGGCGGCCGAGCGCGTCGGCGTGGGCGCCGGGCTGGGCCCCCACGTCCTGCGGCACTCCTTCGCCGTCCACCTGGCGGCCCGGGGGGCGCCTCCCGGAGCCCT
>JBKHXC010000105.1:0-8479 GCA_046566225.1 Acidimicrobiia bacterium | reverse complement strand
GTCGGCGCCCTCGCTGTGGGCGATGCGCCGCAGCGCCCGCTCGTGGCGGACCGCCGAGCGTCCCCACACCACCGCGGCGAGCAGGCATCCCACGGCGACGACCAGCAGGACGGGTCGGTTCACCATGCGGCGGCCACGCTACCCGGAGCGGCCCCGTCCGGGCCGCCGATCGCGCCCGGCCCGGCGCGGCGGTCGGTCAGGCGTCGCGTCGGCGCACCCGGAGCTTGAGGGGCGTGGGCCCGAACCCGAAGTGCTCCCTGATCCTGCGCTCCAGGTACCGCAGGTAGGGCTGGGGCAGCGAGCGGGTGGCGAAGAGGGTGAACGTGGGCGGGTCGCTGGCACCCTGCATGGCGTAGAGCACCCGCCCGCCGGGCGACGGGTGGGCGGCCTGGGCGGCCTGGACCACCCGGTTGAGCTCGGCGGTGGGGATGCGCCGGCGGTAGGCGGCGATGGCCTGGTCCAGCGCCGGCAGGAGCCGGTGCACGCCCAGGCCGGTGCGGGCGCTGACCTTGAGCACGGGGGCGTAGCCCAGGAACGAGAGGCGGTCGGCGACCTGGCCGATCACGTCGGCCCGGGCGTCGGCGTCGAGCCGCTCCCACTTGTTGAGCAGGATCACCACCGGGCTGCCGGCGGCGTCGATCCGCTCGGCCAGGCGCTGGTCCTGGGACGTGACGCCCTCCGACGCGTCGATCACCAGAACGGCGGCGTCGGCCCGGTCGATGGCCCTGAGGGCCCGGACCAGCGAGTAGTACTCGGGCCCCTCGCCGGTGCGCGACCGGCGCCTCATGCCGGCGGTGTCGATGAGGCGCAGGGGGCCGTTGGGCGTCTCGATGAGGGTGTCGACGGCGTCGCGGGTGGTGCCCGGCAGGTCGTGGACCACCGACCGCTCGTCGCCCACCAGGCGGTTGAACAGCGTCGACTTGCCGACGTTGGGGCGCCCGACGATGGCCACGCTGGGGGCATCGCCGGCGACGGCCTCCTCGGCCGGCGCCCCGCCGCCGGCGTCGTCGTCCTCGGGCGGGGGCAGGAGGCGCACCACCTCGTCGAGCAGGTCGCCCACGCCCCGGCCGTGGATGGCCGACACCGGCCACGGGTCGCCGAGGCCCAGGCGGGAAAGCGCCCAGGCGTCGGCCTCGCGGTGCTCGGAGTCCACCTTGTTGGCCACCAGCAGGGCGGGCTTGCCCGCCCGGCGGAGCAGGCGGGCCACCTGCACGTCCTCGTCGGTCGCGCCCACCGCGGCGTCGGCCACGACCAGCAGCACGTCGGCCTCGGCCACCGCCCGCTCCGCCTGGGCGCTCACCCGGCGGTCCAGGGGGTCGTCGCCGGCCAGCCACCCGCCGGTGTCGACCACCGTGAACGGCCGGCCGTTCCACTCCGCCTCCACCGCCTTGCGGTCGCGGGTGACGCCCGGGCGCTCCTCCACGATCGCCTCCCGCCGGCCCAGGATCCGGTTGACCAGGGTGGACTTGCCCACGTTGGGCCGGCCCACCACCGCCACCACCGGCCGGTGGGGGGCGCCCGCCGGGGCCGGGCGGGCGGCGGGCGCCGGGCGGCTCATCCCGCCCCCGCCAGCGCCCGGCGCAGCGACCGCCCGTCGGTGGCCACGACCTCGACCGGCCGGGGCAGGTCGGCGGGGCGCGTCCCGTCGAGGAACACGCCGTCGGACAGGCACACGTCGGGCAGGAGGTAGCGGTGGCCCTCGGGCTCGCCGTCGAGGGTGCGGGCCAGGTCCTCGCCGACCAGCAGCCCGGTGACGCCGATGTTGCCGCCGAAGAACCGGTTGGCGACGGCGACGACGCGCACGTCGTCGCGGCCCAGGGACCCGACCAGGGGCCCCAGGACCCGGGCCCCGTAGGCGCCGGTGAGCACGGCCACCGGGGCCGACCCGTCGGGTGCGCCGGCCGGGGCGGGCGCGGCGGGCGCGGCGCGGGGGGCGCGGTAGCCGGAGGCCGGCGCCCCGTCCACCCAGGCGAAGAAGCCGCCCCGGCCGGCGGCGGCCCCGTCGCCCGCCCCGGCCGCGCCGGGCCGGCCCCGGCCGTCGTGCCACTGCGACTCCAGCAGGCGGGCCATGCCGATGCCGTCCTCGTGCATGGCGAAGCCCTCGTAGGCGTCGGCGGGGGGGAAGGCCAGGCCGGCCAGCAGGTAGTACTCGTCGGCGGCGAAGGCCATCCGCCGGCCCAGGGTGGCGAGGAACACGTCCTGCCACTCGTGGACGCAGTCGACGGCCGCTGCCGCCTCGGCGGGCGCGTGCGGGCGCATGGCGGCCTCGTGGGACCAGCGGCTGACCCCGAGGGGCACCACGGCGACGCTGGCCAGCTCCGGGTACTCGTCGAGCACGCCGGCCAGCGTGTCGTGCAGGACGGCGCCGTCGTTGACCCCGGGGCACACCACGACCTGGCCGTGCACCTCGATCCCGGCGTCGAGCAGGGCGCGCAGCCACCGCAGGCTGGTGGCGCCCCGGCGGTTGCGCAGCAGGCGGGCCCGGACCTCGGGGTCGGTGGCGTGGATGCTCACGTACAGGGGGCTGAGCCGCTCGGTCACCACCCGCTCCAGGTCGGCCTCGGTGAAGCGGGTGAGCGTGGTGAAGTTGCCGTAGAGGAACGACAGGCGGTAGTCGTCGTCCTTGAGGTACAGGCTGCGGCGCATCCCGGGGGGGAGCTGGTGGATGAAGCAGAACTCGCAGTGGTTGTCGCAGGTCTGCACCCGGTCGAACAGGGCCGACGCCAGCTCCGCCCCCAGCGGCTCGCCGGCCGCCTTCTCCACGGTGACCGACAGCTGCAGCCCGCCCCGGCTCACCTCGACGTCGAGGTCGGCCTCGTCGGTGAGGAGGCGGAGTTGGATGACGTCACGGGGCACCTGGCCGCCCAGGGAGACGATCTCGTCGCCGGGGCGCAGGTCGGCCCGGGCGGCCGGTGACCCCTCGGCCACGGCCACCACCCGAGGCAGCGACATGGCGCCAGGCTACCCGGGCACGATCCGACTCGACCGAACGGAGTGTGCGGAGCGAACGGATGAGGTCGACGCTCTAGCCTGGGGCCCATGCCGGTCGAGCGGGTGCTGCTGGCCGCGCCGCGCGGGTTCTGCGCCGGCGTCGAGATGGCGATCAAGGCCCTGGCGTGGATGGTCAAGGTCTTCGAGCCGCCCGTGTACTGCTACCACGAGATCGTCCACAACGCGGTGGTGGTCGACCGCTTCCGCCGCCTCGGCGTGGTGTTCGTCGACGACGTGGCGGCCGTGCCCGCCGGGGCGCCGCTCATGCTCAGCGCCCACGGCTCGGCGCCGGCGGTGGTGGCCGCCGCCCGGGCCAACGGCGGCGTGGTGGTGGACGCCGTGTGCCCCCTGGTCACCAAGGTGCACCACGAGGTGAAGGTGCGGGCCGGCAAGGGCTTCACCGTCGTCTACGTCGGCCACGACGGCCACGACGAGGCGGTGGGCACCATGGCCGTCGCCCCCGAGGCCGTGCGCCTGGTGGGGTCGGAGGCCGACGTGGAGGCCCTGGACCTGGCGCCCGGCACCCCCGTCGCCTTCCTGGCGCAGACCACGCTCAGCATGGACGAGTGGGCGGGGGTGCGCGACGCCGCCGCCGCCCGCTTCCCCGACCTGTGGATGCCGGGGCGCAGCGACCTGTGCTTCGCCACCACCAACCGCCAGACGGCGCTGAAGGCCGTGGCCGGGCGCTCCGACGCCGTCGTCGTCATCGGCTCGGCCAACTCGTCGAACACCCGGGCGCTCGAGGACGTGGCACGCGGCCGCTGCCCCGTCGTGGTGCGGGTGAACGGCGCCGCCGAGGTCCCCGGCGGGCTGTCGGGCACGGTGGGGGTCACCGCCGGGGCGTCGGCCCCCGAGGAGCTGGTGCGGGCCGTGGTCGACCGGCTGGCGCCCTCCGAGGGGATCGAGCTGGTCTCGGTCACCGGCGAGGACGAGTACTTCCCCCCGCCCCGGGAGCTGCGCGACCTCCAGCGGGCGGCCGTCGCCGCCGCCGGCGCGGCGCTGCTGGCCCCCGGCGCACCGGCGGAGCCGGCCGACGACCGCTCGGTGCCGGCCGGCGCCGTCCTCGACCAGCTGACCCTCGTCGACCCGGCCGGCGGTCTCCCGAGTAAATAGGTCACCGTTTCGGTGACCTATTTACTCGGGAAGGGCAAGGCGGCGGGCCTCGTCGAACAGGCGCTGGAGCTCGGCGGGGAGCCGGTCGCTCAGCTCCCGCACGGCGCGCCGGGACGCCCGCCCGTGGTCGGGGCCGGCCTCGGGGTGGAGGGGTGGCCCGACCACCACGGCGCAGCGGACCGGCCGCAGCACCCAGGACCCCTTGGTCATGGCCCGCTCCGACCCGCCGATGCCCACCGGCACGATGGGCACGCCGGCCCGGATGGCCAGGTAGGCGGCACCCTCGCTGATCGGGCCCACGACGGGCCCCGATCGGCGCCCGCCCTCGGGGAAGACGACCAGCGGCTCGCCCTCGGCCAGCACCTCCAGGCAGCGCCTCATCGCCACCCGGTCGGCCGTGCCCCGCTTCACCGGGAAGGCGCCGAGGGCGGAGAACAGCCAGCCCGGGGCCCGGTGCCGCCACATGGAGTCCTTGCCCATGTAGCGCAGCCGCCGGGTGGTGATGCCGGCCACCAGGGGCGTGTCGATGTTGGAGCGGTGGACGGGCGCCAGCACGAACGCCCCGTCGGGGACCTGCTCGCGGCCCTCCACCCGCAGGCGCCAGTAGAGCCGGCAGAAGCCCACCAGGGCGTTGCGGCAGAGGCGGTAGAGCAGCAGCTGGCCGGTGGTGGGGCCCGCCGGTCGGGCGGCGAGGCCCGTCACCGGTCCCCCACCGCCCGCCGCCCGCCGGCACGGGCGGCCTCGGCGCGCCAGCCGATCCCGGTCACACCAGCACCAGGACGGCCTCGACGACCTCGTCGACGTTGAGGCAGGTGGTGTCGATCACCACCGCGCCGCGGGCCACCACCAGGGGCGACGCCGCCCGGCCCGAGTCGAGCCGGTCCCGGCGGGCCAGGTCGGCGGCCACCTGGACGCGGCCCGGTTGGCCGGCCTCGCCCGACCGGCGCCGGGCCCGCTCGTCCTCGGCAGCGGTGAGGTACACCTTCACGTCGGCGTCGGGCAGCACCACGCTGCCGATGTCGCGGCCCTCGACCACGGCGCTGCGGCGGGCCGCCACCCATTCCCGCTGCCGGCGCACCAGCTCCTCCCGCACGGCCGGCAGCTGGGCGACGGCGCTGACCGCCGCGCTCACGTCCGGCCCGCGGATCGCCTCGGTGGCGTCGTCGCCGTCGACCAGCACGCGGTCGTCGACGTCGATGGCCAGGCGGCGGGCGAGGGCGCCCACGGTGGCCTCGTCGGACGGGTCGGCCCCGGCGCGCAGGGCGGCGAGGGCCACCGACCGGTACATGGCGCCGGTGTCGAGGTGGTCGACGCCGAGGCGGCGGGCCACCGCCCGGGCCACCGTCGACTTCCCCGAGCCGGCGGGGCCGTCGATGGCGATCACCGGCACAGGGCCTCCAGCGCCTGCTCGAACCCCGGGTAGCTCGTTCCCACCGCGTCCCATCCTGCTACCCGCGTGACCGTCCCGTCAGGCGAGGCCGCCCCGGCCACGGCCAGCGCCATGGCGATCCGGTGGTCCCCGGCCGAGCCGACCTCGCCGCCCCGCAGCGGCAACCCGCCGGCCACGACCAGCCCGTCGGCCCGGGGCTCAGCCGCGGCGCCCAGCGCCCGGAGCCCCGCCACCAGCGTCTCGACCCGGTCGCTCTCCTTCACCCGCAGCTCGCCGGCGCCGGCGAAGGTGGTCGTGCCCTCGGCGAAGGCGGCGGCCACGGCCAGGGCGGGGATCTCGTCGATCAGGCCGGGGACCTCGTCGCCGCCCACCCGGGTGGCGCGCAGCGGGCCCGAGCGGGCCACCAGGTCGGCGGTGGCGGCGCCGCGGTGCTCGACGTCCACGTCGGCGCCCATGCGGGCCAGCACGTCGAGGAAGCCGGCCCGGGCCTGGCCCACGTAGACGTCCTCCACCACCACCTCGCTGCCCGGCGTGACGCACGCCGCCACCACCCAGAACGCCGCCTGGGAGGGGTCGCCGGGCACGCGGAGGCGGAAGGGTTGCAGGGCCGAGGCCCGCACGGTGGTGACCAGCCGGTCCTCGCTCACCTCCACGTCGGCGCCGGCCAGCGCCAGCAGCTCCTCGGTGTGGGCCCGGGTCAGGGCTCGCTCGCGCACCACGGTGGCGCCCGACGCCCCCAGGCCGGCCAGCAGCACCGCCCCCTTCACCTGGGCGCTGGGCACGGGCAGCGGGTAGTCGATGCCGCGGAGGTCGCCGCCGGTGACGGTGAGCGGCGGCAGGACCAGCTCCCCGCTGCCCTCCACGGCGGCGCCCATCATGCGCAGGGGGCGGGCCACGCGGTCCATGGGCCGACCGCCGAGCGAGGCGTCGCCGGTGAGCACCGTGGTCCACGGGAAGGGCGCCACCACCCCCGCCAGCAGGCGCATGCCGGTGCCCGAGTTGCCCAGGTCCACGGGACGGGCGGGCTCCCGCAGCCGGCCCCGCCCGCCCCGCACGGTCGCCGCGCCGTCGCCCGCCCGGCCGGCCACCTCGGCCCCCAGGGCCCGGGCAGCGGCGGCCGTGCGGGCCACGTCGTCGCCGCCGGACAGGCCGCTCAGGTGGGACGTACCCTCGGCCAGGGCGGCCAGCAGGAGGGCCCGGTGGGAGATGGACTTGTCGCCCGGCACCCGCAGCCGGCCCCGCAGGGCCCGGCCGCCGGCGACCTCCAAGGCGGGCGGGCTCACGTGAGGGGGCGGACCGAGGGCCGGTACCCCCGCCGGCCCAGGGCGGCCCGCAGCCGGTCGGCGTCGGCGGCGTCGACCACGAGCAGGAGCACGCCGCGGTCGCCCTCGGCCGAGTGGGCGATCTCCAGGTCGGCGATGTTGACGTCCAGCTCCCCGGCCAGGGTGGTGACCTCGGCCAGCACTCCCGGCCGGTCGGCCACCGGCACCCGCAGCTCGGCCAGGTCCTCGGGGTGGGCCACCCGGGCCGGGAGGCTCACCCGGGCGGCCCGGGCCGCCTCCAGCATGCGCAGCAGGCCGGCCCGGTCCCCGGCCGCCACCACCCGGCGCACGACGGCCAGCGCCGCCACCAGGCCGTCGAGGACCTCGACGATGGCCTGGCGGTTGGCGGCGCAGATGTCGGGCCAGATGCCGGGATGGCCCGCCGCCACCCGTGTCATGTCCCGGAACCCGCCGGCGGCCAGGCGCAGGAGGGTGGCGTCGCCCACCGCCCCCTCGGCGGCCAGGCACATGAGCGAGGCGGCGGTGAGGTGGGGCACGTGGGACACCAGGGCGACCAGGGCGTCGTGGCGCTCGGGGGGGATGGCGACCACGCTGGCGCCCAGGCTCGACACCACCGCCTGCACCCGGGCGTAGGCCGCCGGGTCGGTGTGCTCGGTCGGGGTGAGCACCCAGGTGGCCCCCTCGAACAGCGAACCGTCCGCCCCGGCCAGGCCCTCCTGCTCGGAGCCGGCCATGGGGTGGCCGCCGATGAACCGCGGCGACCCGACAGCGGCCACCACCGGCGCCTTCACGCTGCCCACGTCGGTGACGATGCCGCCGCCCGCCACCGCCCGCCGGGCGGCGTCGGCCACCGTCGCCACCGGAGTGGCCACGAACGTGAGCTCGGCGGCAACGTCCTCGCCCACCGCGTCGAGCGCCCCCCGCCGGAGGGCCTGGTCGGCCCGCTCGGCGTCGGTGTCGGCCCCGGTGACGTGCCAGCCCCGCTCCCGCAGGCCGAGGGCGATGGACGCCCCGATGAGCCCGGTGCCGACGACCTGGGCCCGGCGCCTACCCGGGGAGGTCATCGCGCAGCACGGCGGTGCCCTCCAGGTACACCGACACCAGCTCGGCCCGGGCCTTGTCGGTGGTCACGTGCATGAGGACGCGGATGGTGCGGTCGGGCTTGCCGTCGATGTCCAGCTCGCGGGCGCACAGCAGCGGCACGTCGCCCAGGCCCAGGCCCCGGGCGGCCTCGGCCGGGAACATGGAGTGGATGTCGCCCGTCGCCGTGAAGATCACGCTCACCAGGTCGTCGTGGCCGAGGGCGTTGCGCTCCAGCATCGTGCGCACCAGCGCCTGGACGCGCTCGGTGACCTGCTCCTTGGTGTCGGCGTCCACGCGGGTGGCGCCCCGGAGCGCTCGGACCGTCGCGGGCACCCCCGGAACCTAGTGCTTCAACCTCGTTCGTTCGCTTCGCTCACTCCGTTCGGTCGAGTTCGGGGGCGGGCGGCGGCGGCGAGGGCCCGCACCTCGGCCATCGACAGCGCCCGCCACTCCCCCGGTGCCAGGTCGCGGTCGGCCAGGGGCCCGATGCGGGTCCGCACCAGGCGCAGCACCGGGTGGCCGACCGCCTCGCACATGCGCCGCACCTGGCGGTTGCGCCCCTCGTGGACCACGATGCGCAGCCCCCGGGGGGGCACGGCCGCCACCCGGGCGGGCGCCG
>JBKHXC010000104.1:0-3740 GCA_046566225.1 Acidimicrobiia bacterium | reverse complement strand
GACCTTGTCCTCGGGCAGGACTTCGGCGATCACCTCGTCGATGCCGACCGCCTTGGCCACGGACTGCGCGACGAGCTGGTTGTCGCCCGTCAGCAGCACCGGCTTCAGGCCCAGCCTGCGCAGCTCGGCCACCGCCTCGGCGCTGGTCTCCTTGATCGCGTCGGCCACGACCTCGTCGATGCCGACCCGGCGGGCCACCGCCCGGGCCGCCCGCTCGTTGTCGCCGGTGAGCAGGACGGGGCGGAGGCCGAGGCGGCGCAGCATGGCGACGGCCTCGGCCGAGGTGTCCTTGACCGTGTCGGAGACGACCAGCACGGCCCTGGCCTCGCCCTCCCAGCCCGCCACCACGGCGGTGCGCCCCTCGCCCTCGGCCGCCTCCTTGGCCGCCCGCAGCCGGTCGGGCAGGGCCAGGCCGCGCTCGGCCAGGAAGCGCTCCCGGCCGGCGACGACGGCCCGACCGTCCACCACGCCCTCCACGCCCAGGCCCCGGGCGCTGGCGAAGGACTCCACCGGGGCCAGCGCCACGCCCCGGGCGCGGGCGCCGCCGGCGACGGCCCGGGCGATGGGGTGCTCGCTGGCGTCCTCCAGGGACCCGGCCAGGCGCAGCGCCTCCTCGGCGGTGGTGCCGTCGGCGGTGACCACGTCGACCAGCGCCATGCGGCCGGTGGTCACCGTGCCCGTCTTGTCGAGGACCACGGTGTCCACCGTGCGGGTCGACTCCAGCACCTCCGGACCCTTGATGAGGATGCCGAGCTGGGCGCCCCGGCCGGTGCCCACCATGAGGGCGGTGGGGGTGGCCAGGCCCAGGGCGCACGGGCAGGCGATGATCAGCACCGCCACCCCGGCGGTGAACGCCACCGTGGCGGCGTCGGTGGCGGCGGCCGTGAGCCAGAAGCCCAGGGTGCCCACGGCCAGGGCGATCACGATGGGGACGAACACGGCCGAGACCCGGTCGGCCAGTCGCTGGACGGCGGCCTTGCCGGCCTGGGCGTCCTGGACGAGCCGGGCGATGTGCGCCAGGGCGGTGTCGGCGCCCACCCGGGTGGCGCGCACCACCAGGCGCCCGCCGGCGTTCACCGTCCCGCCGGTGACCGGGTCGCCGGGCGCCACCTCCACGGGGAGGCTCTCGCCGGTGAGGAGCGAGGCGTCGATGGCGGAGGTGCCCTCCTCGACCACGCCGTCGGTGGCCACCTTCTCCCCGGGGCGGACGACGAAGCGGTCGCCGACCACCAGCTCCTCCACCGGGACGCGGGTCTCGGCCCCGTCCCTCACGACGGCCACGTCCTTGGCCCCCAGCTCCAGCAGGGCCCGCAGGGCGGCCCCCGACCGGCGCTTGGCGCGGGCCTCGAAGTAGCGCCCGGCCAGGATGAAGGTCGTGACCCCGGCCGCCACCTCCAGGTAGATCTGCGAGCCGCCCTCGCCCCGGTCGGCCGTCCACGAGAACCCGTGGGTCATGCCGATCTCGCCGGCCGTGCCCCACAGCAGGGCGTAGAGGGACCAGCCGAAGGCGGCCAGCACGCCCACCGAGATGAGCGTGTCCATGGTCGCCGCCGCGTGGCGCAGGTTGACCCAGGCCGCCCGGTGGAAGGGCAGGGCGCCCCACACCACGACCGGGGCGGCCAGGGTGAGGGAGATCCACTGCCACCCGTCGAACTGGAGGGCGGGGACCATGGCGAAGGCCACCACGGGCACGCTCAGGGCGAGGGAGGTGAGCAGCCGCCGGCGCAGGGGGGCGGTCTCGTCGGCGCCGGCCTCGTCGCCGGGGGCCGCCGGGCCGGCGCCCTCGTCGCCGCCGGCCGGGCGCACCGGGGGGCGGGGCAGGCGGGCGGTGTAGCCGGCCGCCTCCACCTGGGCGATGAGGTCCTCGACCGACACACCCTCGGGCACGGCCACCTTGGCCTGCTCGGTGGCGTAGTTCACCGTGGCGGTGACGCCGTCGAGCTTGTTGAGGCGCTTCTCGATGCGGGCGGCGCACGAGGCGCACGTCATCCCCCCGATGGCCAGGTCGACGGTGGGCGCCTGGCCGGCGGGGGCGGGGGTGGTGGTCGTGGCGGGGGGCTCCAGGGCGCGGGTCACCGGGCGGCGGCCTCCAGGGCGAACCGGGCGGTGCGGACGGTGCCGTCCACCAGGAAGTCGAAGAACAGGGCGTAGGCGCCGGGGGAGGGCACCTCGACGGCGAAGCGGACCCGTCCTGCCGGCTCGTCGTCGAGCGGGTGGACGGGGAGGTAGGCGAGGTCGCCCTGGCGCAGGGCGACGAGGTGGCCGGCGGCGCCCAGGTAGGGGTCGGTGGTGACCACCTCCCCGCTTCGCCGGACGGTGACGGTGACCACCGCCTCCTCGCCGGCGGCCAGGTCCCCGGCCAGCTCGACGTCGAGGCCGTCGACCCGGTCGGTGCGGCGGGGCTCGAGGGCGGGGGGCGCCTCGACGGAGCCGGGGGCGACCAGGTCGACGCCCAGGGTGAGCTGGTCGGCGCCCGCCGGCCGGAAGTCGGCGAAGGCCCGGTACCACCCGGGCCCCAGGGCGGGCAGCTCGACGGCCCACCGGCCGCCGGCCTGCCGCTCGGGGTGGAGGTGGGCGAACCGGGCCAGGTCCCGGGAGGCCACGATCAGGTGGAGGTCGCGGTCGTGGACGGTGTCGTAGCGCTCCACGGCCCGGCCGTCGGGGCCCACCACGGTGAAGGCGAACCGGCCGGCGTCGGCCAGCCGGTCCTCGGGCACGAGGGTGTAGCCGTCCTGGGACACCAGCAGGCCGCCGGCCGGGAGGCGGCCGCTCCCGCCGGCCGCCGGCTCGTCGCCGTGGCCGCCGGAGGCGGCGTGGCCGTCCCCCCCGCCGACGTCGAGGGGCCCGGCGGCGGCGCCCAGGGCCGCCCCCCCGCCCAGCACGGCGGCGAGGACCAGCGCGTAGGCGGCCAGCTTGGCCCCGCCGGTCACGACGCCAGCTCGTAGCCGGCCTCGTCCACGGCGGCGGCGAAGGCCTCGGGGTCGACCGGGGAGTCCGACTCCACCGTCACCCGCCCCGAGCCCAGGTCGACGTCCACCTTGGTGACGCCGTCGATCTTGGAGACCTCCTCGGTGACGGAGCGGACGCAGTGCCCGCACGTCATTCCGGCGACGGTGTAGGTGCTGGTGGTGCTCATCGGGGGCGTCCTTTCGTCGGCGCCCCGCGATCATACCCCATCGGGGTATCCAGACGCAACCGGGTCGTCCGCAGAGCAGGTCCGTGGCCGCACCCGCCGCCGCCAGGCGGCCCTCCGGCTGCGGACATCCAGAAGGGACAGGGCGGAGGCGGCGCGAGCTCCGCTCGCCCGCCGGAGCACGATCGGACTCGACCGAATGGAGTGAGCGGAGCGAACGAGTGAGGTCGATCTAGGCGTCGTAGGCGTAGAAGCCGCGGCCGGTCTTGCGCCCCAGCAGGCCGCCCACCACCATCCTCGCCAGCAGGGGCGGGGGGGCGTACAGCGGCTCCTTGAACTCGTCGTAGAGCGACTGGGCGGCGGCCATGGTGGTGTCGAGGCCGATGAAGTCGGCCAGCGCCAGCGGGCCCATGGGGTGGTTGCAGCCCAGGACCATGCCGGTGTCGATGTCCCCCTCGGTGGCGAAGCCCGACTCCAGCATCCTGATGGCCGAGACGATGTAGGGGATGAGCAGGGCGTTGACCACGAAGCCGGCCCGGTCCTTGCTGCGGATGACCCGCTTGTCGAGCACCTCGTCGGCGAACGCCGCGGCCGTGGCCACCACCTC
>JBKHXC010000103.1:0-7853 GCA_046566225.1 Acidimicrobiia bacterium | reverse complement strand
GGACCGGGGACGGCGCCGGCGCTGCGCGGCCCCACGGCCAGGGCGCCGCCCGGGTCCACCCGGGCCACCGAGCCGCCGCCGGCGCCGATGGTGTGGATGTCGAGGGCGGCCAGGCGCACGGGCAGGCCGGCCACCCTCCGCTCGGCGGCGGGGGCGGGGGCGCCGCCCAGGACGAGGCACACGTCGGTGCTCGTGCCGCCCATGTCGAAGCTCACCGCGTCCGGGAAGCCGGCGGCCACGGCGGCGGCCGCCGCGGCCCGCACGCCGCCGGCCGGCCCCGACAGCAGCGGGGAGGCGGGCCGCCCGGCGCCCTCCTCCAGCCCCACCAGGCCCCCGGCCGAGGTCATGACCAGCACCTCGCCGGCCAGCCCCGCCAGCCGCCCCAGGTAGGCCCGGCACGCCGGTCGCAGGTACGCATCGACCACGGTGGTCGACGTGCGCTCGTACTCCCGGAACTCGGGCGAGACGTCCGACGAGCACACCGCGTCGAGGCCCCGCTGCGCCAGCGCGGCCGCCACCGCCCGCTCGTGGCCGCCGTCGAGGTCGGCGTGCAGGAGGCACACCGCCACCACCTCCACGCCGTCGGGACGCGGGGCAGGGCCGCCGGGTCCACCGGCTCGAGCTCGGTCCCGTCGGCGGCCAGCCGGCCGCCCACCTCCAGGCGCAGGTCCCGGGGAACCAGCGGCTCGGGCCGGTCGGCCCACTGGTCGTACAGCGAGGGCCGGTCCTGGCGGGCGATCTCGATCACGTCGACCAGCCCGGCGGTGGTGACCAGGGCCACCCTCGCCCCCCGCCGCTCCAGCAGGGCGTTGGTGGCGACGGTCGTGCCGTGGGCCAGCAGGGCCGGTGCCCCCCCGCCCAGCGCCGCCAGGCCGGCGGCCACCGCCCGGGCGGGGTCGTCGGGCGTGGACAGGACCTTGGCGATGCGGCCGTCGGCCCCCACCACGTCGGTGAAGGTCCCTCCCGTGTCGACCCCGACGAGCATCGCCGGCGACCCTACCGAGGCCGGCGCCGCCGCACCGGGCATGAGGCCGAAGCGCTACTCGTCGGGGTCGAGGACCCAGACGTCCTCCTCGCCCACCGCCTCGCGCAGGCTGCGCACCAGGCGGCCGACGAGGGTGTCGTCGCCGTCCCACACCACGACCGCCTCGTCGGCGTGGCGGGCCAGCCAGGCGTCGCGCCGGGCGAGGGCCCCCGACACCGCCTGCTTGCCGGTCGGCGCCGCCGCCTGGAGCAGGACCTGGGCGTGGGCCTTGTCGACCAGGGTGGCGAAGCGCTCCCTGGCCCGGGCCGGCCACACCGCGTCCTGGCCGGGGAAGGGCAGGACGGCGACGTAGGGCACGCCGGCGGCCAGCGCCGCCTCGGCGGCCAGCTGCTCGGCCCCCAGGCCCATGCCGGTGAGCACGACCAGGTCGGCGTGCATCTCCCGCTTGGCGGCCAGCACCTCGCCCAGCCGGGTACGCACCCGGTCGGCCACCGGGTTGGGCCCGTACCCGCCCAGCTCGGGCGGGCGGTGCCCGCCGGCCACCAGGCGCCGGCCCTCGGGCACCCCGGGCACGGCCGCCGGGTCGGCGGCGGAGGCGACCCCCGGCGCGTCGGCCGGCCCCAGCCGGTCGGGCGTGCCCTCTCCCCGGCGGCCCTGCTGGGTGCGGGCCGCCTCCACGGCCAGGCGGTCGACCAGGTCGTTCATCGGGTCGGCGGAGTGGCCCTTCACCCAGGTGAACCGCACCCGGCCGGGGTCGGCCCGCACCAGGTCGATCAGCGGCTCCCACAGGTCCCGGTTGGCCACCGGCTGGCGCGCCTTGTTGGTCCAGTTGCGGGCCAGCCAGCCCTCCCACCACCGGTCGCGGAAGCAGTTGACGACGTAGGTCGAGTCGCTCACCACCTCCAGCGGCCCGTCGTGGGAGCGCACCGCCTCCAGGGCCGCCTTGATCTCCATGCGCTGGTTGGTGGTCGACGCCTCGGCCCCGCTGGCCCACGTGCCCTCGGGCACGGCCCACGCCCAGCCTCCCGGCCCCGGGTTCCCGATGCAGGCCCCGTCGGTGTACACCCTCGTCCGCGTCGCGATCCCGCCATCCTGCCGCGCCCGGCGGCCGCCCGCAGCGGGACGGGCCGAATCCCCCCGACGCGCGAGCATGGAGGCATGGCCGACCCGCTGATCTTCGACGGCTTCGCCCACCAGCTCCCCGACATCGACCCCGAGGAGACGTCGGAGTGGCTCGACTCGTTCGACGGCGTCCTCGACGGCCGCGGGAAGGGGCGGGCCCGGTTCCTGCTCATGAAGCTGCTGGAGCGGGCGCGGGAGCAGCAGGTCGGCTTCCCGGCCACCGTCTCCACGCCCTACGTCAACACCCTCCCCCCGCACCTGGAGCCGTGGTTCCCCGGGGACTTCGACATCGAGCGCCGCATCCGGGCCTACATCCGGTGGAACGCGGCCGTCATGGTGACCCGGGCCAACACCCTGTCGAAGGGGATCGGCGGCCACCTGGCCACCTACGCCAGCTCGGCCAGCCTCTACGAGGTCGGCTTCAACCACTTCTTCCGGGGCAAGGACGACGGCCAGCCCGGCGACCAGGTCTACTTCCAGGGCCACGCCGCCCCCGGCATCTACGCCCGCGCCTTCCTGGAGGGCCGGCTCGAGGAGGACCAGCTCGACCACTTCCGCCGCGAGCTGGGCGGCAACGGGCTGTCCTCCTACCCCCACCCGCGGCTGATGCCCGACTTCTGGGAGTTCCCGACCGTGTCGATGGGCCTGGGGCCCATCAACGCCATCTACCAGGCCCGGTTCAACCGGTACCTGCACAACCGCCGCATCGCCGACACCAGCGGGTCCAAGGTGTGGTGCTTCCTGGGCGACGGCGAGGTGGACGAGCCGGAGTCGCTGGGGGCCCTGTCGCTGGCCGCCCGGGAGGCCCTCGACAACCTCCTGTTCGTCGTCAACTGCAACCTCCAGCGCCTGGACGGGCCGGTGCGCGGCAACGGCAAGATCATCCAGGAGCTGGAGGCGGTGTTCCGGGGCGCGGGCTGGAACGTGATCAAGGTGATCTGGGGCTCCCGGTGGGACGAGCTGCTCGCACGGGACACCGACGGCGTGCTGCTCAACAAGATGAACACCACCGTCGACGGCGAGTACCAGAAGCTCTCCGTCGAGTCGGGCGCCTACATCCGGGAGAGGTTCTTCGGGCCCGATCCCCGGCTGCGCAAGATGGTCGAGCACCTGAGCGACGACGAGCTGCGCACCCTGCCCCGCGGCGGGCACGACTACCACAAGCTCTACGCCGCCTACAAGGCGGCGGTCGAGCACCAGGGCACCCCCACCGTCATCCTGGCCAAGACGGTGAAGGGGTGGACGCTGGGCCCCGAGATCGAGGCCCGCAACGCCACCCACCAGATCAAGACCATGACCAAGGCCCAGCTGGCCACGCTGCGGGACCGCCTGCACCTGCACGACCAGATCCCCGACGAGGCGCTGGACGCCAAGTTCCCGCCCTACTACCGGCCGCCCCAGGGGTCGCCCGAGCACGAGTACCTCATGGAGCGCCGCCGGGCCCTCGACGGCCCCCTCCCCCGGCGCACCTTCCGGTGGCGGGCGCTCCCCGCCCCCGACGCCAAGGCGTTCGCCGAGTTCGCCGAGGGGTCGAAGGGCCGGGAGTTCTCCACCACCATGGGCTTCGCCCGCCTGGCCCGCAACCTGCTGCGGGACAAGGGCATGGGGGCCCGGGTGGTGCCCATCATCCCCGACGAGGCCCGCACCTTCGGCATGGACGGCCTCTTCAAGGAGTTCTCCATCTACGCCCCGTTCGGGCAGAAGTACGAGCCGGTGGACGCCGCCTCGCTGTCGTTCTACAAGGAGGACCGCAGCGGCCAGATCCTGGAGGAGGGCATCACCGAGGCGGGGTCCATGGCGTCGTTCACCGCCGCCGGCACCGCCTACGCCACCTGGGGACAGCCCATGGTGCCCTTCTACATCTTCTACTCCATGTTCGGCTTCCAGCGGACCATGGACCTGATCTGGGCCTTCGGCGACATGCGGGGCCGGGGGTTCCTGCTCGGGGCCACCGCCGGGCGCACCACGCTCAACGGCGAGGGGCTCCAGCACCAGGACGGCCACTCGCTGCTGCTGGCGTCGGCGGTCCCCAACGTCGCCGCCTACGACCCGGCGTTCGCCTACGAGGTGGCCGAGGTCGTCCGCTACGGCATCGAGACGATGTACGGCGAGGTGCCCGAGGACCGCTTCTACTACCTCACCCTGTACAACGAGAACTACGTGATGCCCGCCAAGCCCGACGGCGTCGACCAGGGCATCATCCGTGGCCTCTACCGCTTCGCCGGGGCCCCCGACGGCCCGTCCCGGCGGGCCACCGTCCTGTTCAGCGGCAGCGCCTACGGCGCCGCCCTGGAGGCGCAGCGGGTCCTGGCCGCCGACCACGACGTGGCCGTGGAGTGCTGGAGCGCCACGTCCTACAAGGCCCTGCGGGAGGACGCGCTGTCGACCGAGCGGTGGAACCGCCTCCACCCCACCGAGCCCCGCCGCACGCCCTACGTCACCGAGGCGCTGTCGGGGGCCGAGGGCCCGTTCGTGGCCATCACCGACTTCATGAAGGCGGTCCCCGACCAGGTGGCCCGCTGGGTGCCCGGCCACTTCACCCCGCTGGGGACCGACGGCTACGGCCGCTCCGACACCGTCGCCGGCCTGCGGCGCCACTTCGAGGTCGACGCCGCCCACGTGGTGGTCGCCGTCCTCAAGGCGCTGGCCGACACCGGCGAGGGCAAGGCCGAGGACGTGGCCGACGCCATCGCCCGGTACGGGATCGACCCCGAGGCCCTCGACCCCAGGGTGGCGTGATGGCCCCCGCCCGGCTGTCGCTGTCGCAGCACCCGGAGGCCGACGCCCTGCTGAGCGACGACCCGCTGGCCCTGCTCATCGGCATGGTCCTGGACCAGCAGGTCCCGCTGGAGTGGGCCTTCCGGGGCCCGCTGACCATCAAGGAGCGCCTGGGTGGCCGGCTGGACGCCGCCGAGATCGCCGCCATGGGCCCCGACCAGCTCACCAGGGCGTTCGCCGGCCCGCCCGCCGTCCACCGCTTCCCGGCGGCCAACGCCAAGCGGGTCCAGGAGCTGTGCCGCATCGTCGCCGACCAGTACGGCGGCGAGGCGGCGGACGTGTGGCGCACGGCGGCCGACGGGGCCGACCTGCTGCGCCGGATCAAGGCCCTCCCCGGCTTCGGCGACCAGAAGGCCCGCATCTTCGTGGCACTCCTGGCCAAGCAGCTCGGCGTCCGGCCGCCCGGCTGGGAACAGGCGGCGGGCCCCTACGGCGAGCCGGGCTCGTACCGGTCGGTGGCCGACATCGTCGACGGCGAGAGTCTGGCCCGGGTCCGGCGGTACAAGCAGGAGAAGAAGGCGGCGGCCAGGGCGGCGGCCGGCGGGCCCTGAGCGCCCCCTCCCGCCAGCTAACTCCCGGGCGACAAGCTTTCGCCGCGTTGGCAGCGGCAAGGTCCGCGGCCGCACCCGCCGCCGCAGGCGGCCCCTACGGCTGCGGACACCGAGAGAGGACAGGGCGGAGGCGGCGCGAGCTCCGCTCGCCCGCCGGAGCACGATCAACTCGACCGAATGGAGTGAGCGAAGCGAACGAATGAGGTCGAAGCACTACCGTCGGCGCCGTGCGCGTGATCGCCAACGGCGACCCGGTGGAGCTGGCCGAGGGGGCCACGGTGGCCGACCTGCTGGCCGCCCTGGGCCTGGGGGGGCGCTGGGTGCTGGTGGAGCGCAACGGCGAGGCGGTGCAGCGGGCCGACCTGGCCACCACCCGGCTGGCCGAGGGCGACCGCCTGGAGCTGGTCCGGGCGGTGGCCGGTGGCTGACGCCGGGGAGGGGGCGGGCGACGGCCACGACGGCGGGCCCCTGGGAGGGCGCCGGCTCTACCTGTGCACCCCCGACCGCCCCGACCTGGCCGCCTTCGTGGCCGCCTGCGTCCGGGGCGGGGTGGACGTGGTGCAGCTTCGCGACAAGCGCCTCGAGGCCCGGCCCCTGCTGGCCCGGGCCCGGGTGGTGGCCGAGGTGTGCCGGGAGGCGGGCGTGCCGTTCATCCTCAACGACCGGCCCGACCTGGCCCTGGAGGTGGGCGCCGACGGGGTCCACGTCGGCCAGGACGACGCCCCCGCCGCCCTGGCCCGCCGGATCCTGGGCCCGGCCGCCGTCGTCGGGCTCTCCACCCACGCCCCGGCCGAGGTCGACGCCAGCGTGGGCCAGCCGGTCGACTACGTCTCCGCCGGCCCGGTGACCGCCACCCCGACCAAGCCGGGCCGGCCCGGCACGGGGCCGGGGTACGTGGCCTACGCGGTGCGCGCCGCCGGCCGGCCGGTGTTCGTCACCGGCGGCGTCACGCCCGCCACCGTCGGCCCGCTGCTGGCGGCCGGCGCCCGCCGCTTCGTCGCCGTGCGCTGGCTGACCGAGGCGGCCGACCCCGAGGACGCCGCCCGGGCCCTGCGGGCCGCCCTCGGCTGACCCTCGCTCTGGTAGCGGGACGGGACCCTGTGGGGTCCCGTCCCGATACCAGATCGGCAGAGGGGGTCAGGACTGGCGGTCCAGCCAGCCCAGGAGGACGGCGACGGCCCGCGGGTCGTGGCGCAGGCGGCTGCCGGCGCCGCTCAGCACCCACAGCTCGACCTGGCCCTCGGCGGCGTCGGCCAGGGCACGGGCGTCCATCACCGACACCTCGTCGTCGTCGGCGCCGTGCACGATGAGGACGGGCCGGGGCGGCACCTTGCCGACCAGCGCCATGGGCCGCACGTCGCGCAGCTCCCGGGCCCAGGCGTCGGGGTCGGGGGGGAACGCCCGGTCCCGCACCACGCCGATGGTGCGGGCGTGCTCGAGGAAGCGCTTGGGGTGGGCGGCCCAGGCGTCGAAGTCGGCGGGGGCCGACAGCGACGCCACCCCGCCCACCCGCTCGTCCTCCCCGGCCGCGCACAGCGCCAGCGAGCCGCCGTGGCTGAACCCGCACAGCCACACCGCGTCCACGTCGGTGGCGTCGAGCAGGTGGTCGACGGCCGCCCGGAGGTCGGCCAGCCAGCCCCCGAGCGAGAAGTCGCCCTCCGACTCCCCCGTGCCCCGGAAGTTGAAGGTGAGCACCACCCAGCCGGCGTCGGCGGCGATGCGGTCGGCCAGGTGCGGGTAGGTGCGGGCGGCGGTGGCGGCGCCGCCCGGGCCCCGGGGGAACCCGTGGCAGATCACCACCCCGTGGCGCACGCTGCCCGGGCCCCCGGAGGAGGCCGGGGGGCGGGCCAGGTGGGCGCACAGGCGGACCCCGCCGGAGTCGATCACCGTGTCCACCCGCCCACGGTA
The DNA here is from genome assembly GCA_046566225.1 of Acidimicrobiia bacterium. Taxonomy (GTDB): domain Bacteria; phylum Actinomycetota; class Acidimicrobiia; order Acidimicrobiales; genus DATLFN01. The sequence continues at coordinate 509 of JBKHXC010000103.1, read as the reverse complement.
CGTGCCCCGCCGGCCGCCCGCCGGTCAGTCCGTGCCGGTTGGGCCCGGTTCGCTCCGGCCGGGGCCGGCGCAGCGGCGGCACGGCCGGTAGCCCCGGTTGCGGGCCTCGGCCAGGGCGTCGGGGCCGAAGGTGGCGAAGCGCTCGGAGGCGACGAGGTCGTCGAGGCGGCAGCCGGGGCGGGCGGCATCGAGGTCGTGGACGACCATGGCCCGCTTGTCGCCCAGCCACCGCACGTGGCCGAAGCGGGCCGGCCGGCTCACCGGCGGCTCACCGGGGCGGGGACGCGGACGAGGGAGCGCCGGAGCGCTCCCTCGTCGAGAGTTTCACTGGAAAGGACCCGAGCCCCGGACTCCGTCGGAAGGGACCATGCTCCGACCCGAGGTCTCAGGCGGTGTCTGGCTGGGTCTCGCCGGGTGGTCCAGCTGCCGCGTCAGCGGCCAGCCACCTCCAGGGTCCCGAAACGTTGACTGTGCAGTTGGACCACCTCCTTTCTCTGGTGCGCCCATGA
>JBKHXC010000102.1:0-4631 GCA_046566225.1 Acidimicrobiia bacterium | reverse complement strand
TCGGGCCGCGCCACCAGGGCCACGTCGACGATGTGCAGCAGCAGGAAGAAGAACACCAGGAACCCGGTGATGCGGTGGGTGACGAACGCCCACTGCCCCGACCGCCCCTGGTAGACGCTGCCCCGCTCGGCGCTCACCGGCGCCTCCTCCCCCGCAGCCACCGGCCCGACCACATGGTGGAGGACACCACGTAGAGGGCGAAGGCGGTGATCAGCAGCGTGATCGCACCGAGGGCGATGGAGAACAGCGTCTGGGCCGTCGTCATCGGCGGACGACGCTACCGCGCCGGCGCCCGGTCGCCGCCCTCGGCGCCGGCCGGCCTCGGCGCCGGGGCGACGAGGCCCTCCAGCCACAGGGGCAGGTCGTCCTGGTGGACGCCGAGGCTCACGCCGGTGGCGGCCAGGTCGGCGGGCGGGCCGTCGAAGTACACGTGGCCCCGGCGCATCACGACCACCCGGTCGAGGTCGTCGGCCACCGCCCCCAGCTCGTGCGACACCAGCAGGACGGCGGCCGCGTGCTCCTCCACCAGGTGGACGAGCGAGTCGCGGAAGCGGCGCTGGGACTCGGCGTCGATGCCCGCCACCGGCTCGTCGAGGACCAGCAGCTCGGGCTGGCCGGCCAGCGCCTTGGCGATGAAGGCGCGTTGGAGCTGCCCTCCGGACAGCTCGCTCACGCGCCGGCGCCGGTGCCCGAGGAGGGAGACGGCCGACATGGCGTGCTCCATCTCGGCCCGGTCGGCGGCGCCGAAGCGCCGCCACCAGCCGGAGCGGGCCAGGCGCCCGGCGCCCACCAGCTCCTCCACGGTCGCCGGCAGCTCGCGCGCCACCGCCGCCCTCTGGGGCACGTAGCCCAGCCGCCACCGGTCGGTGAGCGCCGCCGGGGCGGCGCCGAAGAGGCGCACGGCGCCGGCCGTGGGGGCCAGCAGGCCGAGCAGGCAGCGCAGGAGGGTGGACTTCCCCGAGCCGTTGGGCCCCACCAGGGCCACGAACTCGCCGGGGCCGACGCTGAGGTCGACGCCGTCGAGGATGGGGTCGGCGCCGTAGGCGAACGACAGGCCCTCGGCTTCGACGACGGCGTCCCGGTGGTCGCTCATGGGAATCGTTCTCACCCTAGGCCTCGGTGCCGGCCGGCGTGGCCGGTCGCCAGCGCCCGCCCCCGGCGACCACCGCGGCCAGGGCGGTGGTGATGGGCACCGACGCCACCAGCCCCACGCTGCCGACCAGGGTGCGGACGATCTCGGCCGCCACCACCTCGCCGGTGAGCACGTCGGCCACCCGGCGGTCGGCCTCGGCCAGCAGGATGAGCAGCGGCATGGAGGCGCCGGCGTAGGCGAGCACCAGGGTGTTGACGGTCGAGGCGACGTGGTCGCGCCCGATGCGCAGCGCCGAGCGGTACAGCCCGGCCGGGCCCAGCGCCGGGTTGGCGGCGTGCAGCTCCCAAACGGCCGACGCCTGGGTGACGGTGACTTCGTCGAGGACGCCGAGGGAGCCGATGATGATGCCGCCCAGCAGCAGTCCCTCCAGGTTCACCCGGCCGGAGGCGGCCTGGAGGAACGACGCCTCCTCCGAGGCCATGCCGGTGAGGTGGGTGGCCCCCACGAAGACCACCGCCAGCACGCCGATGAGAGCCATGCTGGCCAGGGTCCCGACCACCGCGGTGGTGGTGGCCACCGTGGGCCCGTGGGCCAGGTACAGGTTGACCAGGAGGATGGCCGAGGCGGCGACCACCGCCACCGCCACCGGGTTGGCGCCCTCCAGCACGGCGGGGATGAGGAACGTCACCAGGAGCACCATGGTGAAGCCCAGCCCGACCAGGGCCCGGAAGCCCTTCACCCGGCCGAGCACGATCACGGCGGACACGAAGAGGGCGGCGAGCAGCACCAGCGGCGTCTCCCGCTGGAAGTCGGCCAGGTAGTACTGGCTCCCGGGCGGGGCGTCGGCGGTGAACCCGAGCACCACCCGGTCGCCCTCCTCGACCGGCGGCGACCCCGGCCCCTCGGCCACCTGGAGGATCACGGCGGTGCCCTCGTCGGGGCCCTCGGAGGGCACGACCGTCACCTCCCGGCACTGCACGCCCTCGGCGGCGCCGGTGCCGAAGCACGGCTTGAGCTCGACGTGCTCGGCGGTGGCGGCGACCAGGTCGGCCTGGGGCCCCAGGAACCGGCCGATGCCGGTGTCCCGGCCGCTGGGCCACAGCACGCCGGCGCCCACCGCCGTGGCCAGGGCGGCCACGGCCACGACGCCGAGCAGCACCCGGTGGGTGAGGAGCAGGCGCCCGTCGGGCGGAGGCAGGCCGCCGTGCGCGTGGGCCACCGGAGGGACGCTACCGGAGCGGGCCCGGCGCCCTCCGGGCGGGCGAGGGCAGCCGGCGGCCCTGCTCGGCGCGAGCGGCTCAGCCGGCGGGCGCGGGGATGACCTGGTTGCCCCGCAGGTAGGGCGCCAGGACGTCGGGCAGGCGCACCGAGCCGTCGGGCCGGCGGTTGGTCTCCACGACCGCCGCCCACACCCGGGGCACGGCCAGGGCCGAGCCGTTGAGGGTGTGCACGAAGGCCGTCCCCCCGCCTGCGGCCGGGCGGTAGCGGATGTTCGCCCGCCGGGCCTGGTAGTCGCTGAACCACGAGACCGACGAGACCTCCAGCCACTGGTCGACGCCCGGCGAGTACACCTCCAGGTCGAAGGCGCGGGCGTGCGACTGGCCGAGGTCGCCGGTGCAGATGTCGACCACCCGGTAGCCCAGGCCCAGCTCCCGAAGCACCCCCTCGGCCCGGGCCAGCAGCTCGCGGTGCATGGCCTCGGCCTGCTCGGGGGTGGTGAAGGCGAGGATCTCCACCTTGTCGAACTCGTGGACCCGCAGCAGCCCCCGGGTGTCGCGCCCGGCCGAGCCCGCCTCCCGCCGGTAGCAGGTGGTGTGGGCCATGAGCCGAACGGGCAGGGCCGACTGGTCGTACACCTGGTCGCGGCCGAGGGAGGTGAGCGGCACCTCGGCGGTGGGGATGGCCCACAGGTCGTCGCGCTCGAGGTGGTAGGCGTCGTCGGCGAACTTGGGCAGCTGGCCGGTGGCGGTGAGGGTGTCGGTGCGCACCAGGGTGGGAGGGCGGACCTCCTCGAAGGCGTCGGCGTTGCGGTCCAGGCCGAGCTGGCACAGCGCCCGCACCAGGGTGGCGCCCGCCCCCCGGTAGACGACGAACATGGAGCCCGACACGCGCGCCCCGGCCTCCAGGTCGAGGATCCCGAGATGGGCGCCGACCTCCCAGTGGGGCACCCGCTGGTGAGGCTCGAAGCGGTCGGGGTCGTGGCCCTCCACCCGCACCACCACGTTGTCGTCGGCCGACGCCCCGTCGGGGGCCTCGGGCGCCGGGGTGTTGGGGATCCGCAGGAGCAGGTCGGTGAGCTGCGCCTCGACGGCCGCCGTCTCCGCCTCCAGCGCGCTCGCCTCCTCGCCCAGCGCCCGGCTCTCGGCCGCCAGCTTGTCGGCCGCCGCCGCGTCGCCGTCGCGCCGCGCCCGCCCCACCCGCTGCGACAGCGCCTTGACGCCGGCCCGGGCCTCGTCGCGGCGCCCGGCCAGCTCCCGGCGGCGCACGTCGAGGGCGGCGGCCCGCTCCACCTCGGCGGGGTCGACGCCCTTGCGGGCGAGCGCCGCCTTCAGCGCGTCGAGCTCGGTGCGCAGGCGGCGGACGTCGATCATGAAGGCCGAACGGTAGCGTGCGCCGCCATGCCGGCCGTCGAAGCACGCGATCTCGTCGTCCGCTACGGCCCGGTGGTGGCGGTCGACGGGGTGTCGTTCGACGCCGCCGCCGGCGAGGTCGTCGCCCTGCTGGGGCCCAACGGCGCCGGCAAGACGTCCACCATCGAGGCCCTGGAGGGGTACCGCCGGCCGGCGTCGGGACGGGTGCGCGTGCTGGGCCTCGACCCCCGCTCCCAGCGGGTGGTGCTGGCGCCCTCCATCGGGGTCATGCTCCAGCGGGGCGGCGTCTACCCGGCCCTGGGGGCGCTGGACGCCCTGCGCCTGTTCGCCTCCTACTACCCCGAACCCGACGACCCCGAGGCGCTGCTCGACCGGGTGGGCCTCACGACGGTGGCCGGCACCCGCTGGCGGCGCCTGTCGGGCGGCGAGCAGCAGCGGCTGTCGCTGGCCCTGGCCCTGGTCGGCAGGCCGTCGGTGGCGTTCCTCGACGAGCCGACCGCCGGCGTCGACCCCGCCGGCCGCTCGGCCGTGCGGGCCGCCATCGCCGACCTGCGGGACCGGGGGGCCTGCGTTCTGGTCGCCACCCACGAGCTGGAGGAGGCGGAGCGCCTGGCCGACCGGGTGGTGATCGTGGACCGGGGGCGGGTGGTGGCGGCGGGGACGCCGGCCGAGCTGTCGGCGGCGGCCGGCGACCGCCCCGTCATCCGCTTCACGGCGCCGGCCGGGCTCGACACCGCCGCCCTGGGCGCCGCCCTCGGGGCGGCGGTGGGCGAGGAGCGCCCGGGCGGCTACCGGGTCGAGGCGGAGCCCACGCCGGCCGCCGTCGCCCGCCTCGCCGCCTGGCTGGCCGACCGCGACCTGCCCCTGGCCGAGCTGCGCACCGGCCGGCGCACCCTGGAGGAGGTCTTCCTGGGCCTCACCGGCGCCGAGGCGGCCAGCGCGGCGCC
>JBKHXC010000101.1:0-8659 GCA_046566225.1 Acidimicrobiia bacterium | reverse complement strand
CCGCCGGCCGGCGCCCGGCCCCCGGCGGGCCGGCGGCGGCGGGGAGGGGCCCGGCGGTCAGCCCCGCCCCACCTCGTCGAGGGTGAGGAACCCGTGGCCGGCCACGATCGCCTGGCCCTCGGCGGAGAGCACGTAGTCCACGAAGCGCCCGGCCGGCCCCGCCGGCGGCCCGTCGGTGACGAGGAACAGCGGGCGGGCCAAGGGGTAGGTCCCGTCCTTCACCGTCGCCGGCGAGGGCGCCACCCCGTCCACCGCCAGGGCGGCCAGGCGGTCGTGGCCCCGGGCGAAGGCGAGCGACAGCGGCCCCACCGAGCCGGGCGTGGAGGCCAGCTTGGCCCGGGCCTCCTCGTTGCCGCCCACCACCGCGACGCGGTCCGACGCCGGCGGCGGGGGCGGCTTGCCGCCCGGTCCGTAGAGGTACCGGTCGAGGACCTCCCGGGTGCCCCGGCCCGGCTCCTTGTCGTAGACGAACACGGCCAGGTCGGGGCCGCCCAGCTCCCTCCAGTTGGCCACCCGGCCCTCGAACACGGCGCGGAGCCGGTCCCGGTCGAGCCCCCGCACCCCGCCGTCGGCCACCTCGCGGCGCACGACCACGGCCAGGGCGTCCCGGCCGATCTCGGTGGCCACGAAGTCGACCTCCGGGAACCGCGCCCGGTCCTCGTCCGTCAGGGCCTTGGAGCTCATGGCCACCTCGACCTGGCCGGCCCCGAGCTGGGCGATCCCCCCCGCCGAGCCGCCCTGGCTGTCCACCGTGACGGCCATGCCCCGGCGCCGCAGCGCCTCGGCGGCGTCGGCCGCCACCGGGTTCACCGTCGTCGAGCCGCTCACCCGCAGGGTGGCGCCCGAGGCGGCCGTACCGCCCCCGCACGCGCCGGTCGCCGCCACCGCCACCGCCGCCACCGCCGCCAGCCGGCGCACCCGCCCCGAGCGGCCCACCACGCCCTCCCTTCGACACCGGCCATCAAGCTGGATTGATGCGATCGGGCACTCTTCCAGAGGGGCCGGGCGGGCGTCAAGGCGCCGCCTCGGTCGTCGGCGCCGTCACCGGCGCCCGGTAGCCTCCCCGGGGTGGACGACCTCCTCGCCGGCCTGAACCCCGTGCAGCGGGAGGCGGTGGTGCACGACCGGGGGCCGCTGCTCATCGTGGCCGGGGCCGGCTCGGGCAAGACCCGGGTGCTCACCCACCGCATCGCCCACCTGGTCCGCCGGCGGGGGGTGCCGCCCTTCGCCGTGCTGGCCATCACCTTCACCAACAAGGCGGCCGACGAGATGAAGGCCCGGGTGGGGGCCCTGGTCGGCCCGGTGGCCCAGCGGATGTGGGTGTCCACGTTCCACTCGGCCTGCGTGCGGATCCTGCGCCGGGACGGCGGCCGCCTCGGCTACCGCTCGTCGTTCACCATCTACGACCAGGCCGACGCCAACCGGCTCACCGGCTACGTCCTGCGCGACCTCAACGTCGACGCCAAGAAGTTCCCGCCCCGAGGCGTCCACGGCGCCATCAGCGCTGCCAAGAACGAGCTGGTGGATGCCGAGTCGTACGCCGCCCGGGCCCGCACGCTCCACGAGCGGCGCATCGCCGAGGTGTACGCCGAGTACCAGCGGCGGCTGCGGGCGGCCAGCGCCATGGACTTCGACGACCTGCTCACCCTCACCGTCGAGCTGCTGAGGAGCCACCCCGACGTCCTGGACCACTACCAGCAGCGGTTCCAGCACATCCTGGTCGACGAGTACCAGGACACCAACCGGGCCCAGAACGAGCTGGTCCTCCTCCTCGGCCGCCGCCACCGCAACGTCTGCGTGGTGGGCGACTCCGACCAGAGCGTCTACGCCTTCCGGGGCGCCGACATCGGCAACATCCTGCAGTTCGAGGAGGCCTTCCCGGATGCCACCACGATCGTGCTGGAGCAGAACTACCGGTCCACCCAGACCATCCTCGACGCCGCCAACGCCGTCATCGCCAACAACGCCATGCGCAAGCCCAAGGCGCTGTGGACCGAGCAGGTGGGAGGCGAGGTCATCACCCGCTACCACGCCGAGGACGAGCACGACGAGGCGGCCTGGGTGGCGGGCGAGATGCAGCGCCTGCACCACCGCCACGACGCCCGGTGGGGCGAGATGGCGGTCTTCTACCGCACCAACGCCCAGAGCCGGGTGCTGGAGGAGCAGCTGGTGCGGCGCGACATCCCCTACAAGGTGGTGGGCGGCACCCGGTTCTTCGACCGTCGCGAGGTCAAGGACCTGCTCGCCTACCTGCGAGCGGTGGCCAACCCGTCCGACGAGGTGTCGCTGAAGCGCATCGTGAACGTGCCCAAGCGGGGGGTGGGGGAGGCGAGCGTCGCCCGCCTCGACGGGTGGGCGGCGGCCCAGGGCGTGCCCTTCGCCGAGGCGATCGACGGCGTGGAGCGCACGGGCGTGACCGGGCGGGCCCTGGCCGGGGTGGCGGAGCTGCGCCGGCTGCTGGCCGGCCTGCGGGCGATGGCGGGCGAGGGGGCGACGCCCGAGAAGCTGCTGGCCGAGGTGGTCGACCGCAGCGGCTACGGCGCCGAGCTGGAGGCGGAGGGGACGGTGGAGGCGGCGGGCCGGCTGGAGAACGTGGCCGCGCTGCTGGGCGTGGCCGCCGAGCACGAGTCCCTGGACGGGTTCCTCGAGGCCGTCAGCCTGGTGTCCGACGCCGACGAGATCGACGGCGACGAGAGCAGGGTCGTCCTCATGACCGTGCACACGGCCAAGGGCCTGGAGTTCCCGGTCGTGTTCGTGATGGGACTGGAGGAGGGGGTGTTCCCCCACCTGCGCTCCCTGGGCGAGCCCAGGGAGCTGGAGGAGGAGCGGCGCCTCTGCTACGTGGGCATCACCCGGGCCCGGGAGCGGCTGTACCTCTCGCACGCCTGGTGCCGCACCCTGTGGGGCTCCACCCAGTACAACCCGCCCAGCCGGTTCCTGACCGAGATCCCCGAGGAGCTCACCGTGCTGGCCGGCGGCGGCCGGCGGGGCGCCTCCCGGTCCCCGGCCTCGTCGTCCCACCGCCCGTCGCAGGGCGGGGGGGCGGCGTCGCACCGCCGGGAGGTGGTGGAGGCCGCCGTGCGGGGCGGCGCCGCACCGCCGGTGAGGACCACCGGCGCCGAGGCCCTGGAGCTGCGGGCGGGCGAGGACGTCGTCCACGCCAAGTGGGGCGAGGGCGTGGTGCTGGAGGTCATCGGCGGGGGCGACAAGGCGGAGGCCGTCGTGCGCTTCCCCGGCCTGGGCGAGAAGCGCCTCCTGCTGGCCTGGTCGCCCCTCAAGCGGGCGTGATGGACTTCCCCGGCGACCCGGAGCTGGCCGGGCGCATCCTGCTGGCGGCCTTCCTGGGCGGCGTCATCGGCCTGGAGCGGGAGATCGCCGACCACCCGGCCGGGCTGCGCACCCACGTCAGCGTCGCCCTGGGGGCGGCCCTGTTCGGCATCGTCAGCGGCTACGGCTTCGGCGAGTTCGACGCCTCCCGCACCGACACCAACTTCCAGGTGGACCCCACCCGGGTGGCGTCCAACGTGGTCACCGGCGTCGGCTTCCTGGGCGGCGGCGCCATCTTGAAGTACGGCGCCACCGTCAAGGGGCTCACCACCGCGGCCAGCCTGTGGGTGACGGCCGCCATCGGGCTCGGGTGCGCGCTGGGGAGCTACTTCGCCACCCTGGTCACCACCGCCGCCCTGCTCGCCGCCCTGGTGGGCCTGCGGGGGCCGCGGCGCTGGATCGACCGCAACCTGGCCCGGAGCAAGGAGCGGGTCGTCGTCCGCCTGGCGCCGGGAGGCGACCCGTCGGCGGTGGTGCGCGCCCTGGGGGAGCTGCGCGACGTGCGCATCACCTCGCTGCGCATCCGCGACGACGACGGGACCTGCGTCGTCCACGCCGACCTGGCCGCCGGCAAGGGCCAGGACCTGGAGGCGCTCCTCGCCCCCCTGGCCGACCACCCCGACGTGGCCGCCATCGAGGTGGGGTGACGTCCCGGTCGAGGGTCCGGCGCCCACCGCTATTCGCTTGACCCGGCCCCTGGGGCCGACTTGTACTGTGATCGTATCTAGAGTCGTTCCGTCTACAGTTGCCGAGCACGGAGCGGCTCGTGTCGAGATCCTCCCGCCAACCGGGCGGGACGCCTAGAAGGGCACGAACGTGGTGCAGGTCATGGAAAGAGACGACATAGCCGTTCGGCGGTTCGAGGACGAGCTGTCCTCGCCGAGGAAGGTCCTGCGCGCCTGCCTGCTGCTCCTCCTGGAGGAGCGGCCGGGGCACGGCTACGACCTCCTCACCCGCCTCGAGCCCCTCGGCTTCGAGCGCAGCAACCCGGGCCGGGTCTACCGGGCCCTGCGGTGGCTGGAGAACGCCGGCTTCGTGCAGCCCACGTGGGAGACGACCGGCGTCGGCCCCGCCCGCCGGGTCTACGAGCTCACCCCGGCCGGGCGCCACGCCCTGGAGGTGGCCGCCCCCCGGCTGCGCCGGCAGGCCAAGTCGCTGGAGGAGGGCCTGTCCCGCTACGTGCTGAGCCGTCTGCGGGCCATCTCGCACAACAAGCAGGCCTTCGAGTTCACCGTCGAGGCCCACCTCTCCGTGCACGCCGTCGACGAGACCTCCGCCCGCCGCAAGCTGGAGCGGGCCTTCGGCCAGCCCCACGTGGTGGACACCGACGTCCGCACCACGGGTGACGTGTCGATCCACCCCAACGCCGGCTAACGCGTCGACCTCGTTCGTTCGCTTCGCTCACTCCACTCGGTCGAGTTGGATCGTGCTCCGGCGGGCGGGCGGAGGTCGACGCTGACCTCCCCGTCGGTCACCTCGGCCGCGTAGGTGGTCAGCCCGGCGCCGTCGGCGGGGTACTCGGTGCCCCGGCAGTCGGCGAAGGACTCCTGCCCGCGGTCCCAGGACACGGCGCAGCCCGGGTCGTCGGGGACCCGGGCCTCCACGGCCAGCCACCCCTCGTCGGGGTCGTCGCCCAGGTGCTGCACGTACAGGTTGCGGCCCCGCCCGGCCGACAGCGGGTCCTGCACGAGGAACGGCCCGTCGTCGGCGATGGCGTGGGCCAGGCGCTCGGCCCGGCCCACGCGGAACACGGTGTCGCCCAGGCCCGCCTTCTCCGGGTTCTCGGAGGCGAAGCGCACGACGGCCCAGATCAGGCCGGCGGCCAGGGCCAGGGCCAGGGCCGACGACACGGCGACGGCGGTGCCGCGGCGCCGGCCGGCAGGGTGGGCGGGCGGGGGCACCTGCGTAGTATCTCTCCGTGCCGCGCCCGTACCGAGTCGTGGTGGCCAAGCCGGGGCTCGACGGTCACGACCGGGGCGCCAAGGTCATCGCCCGTTCCCTGCGCGACGCCGGCTTCGAGGTGATCTACACCGGGCTGCACCAGACGCCCGAGCAGGTGGTGGAGGCGGTGGTCCAGGAGGACGCCGACGCCGTGGGGCTGTCGCTGCTGTCGGGCGCCCACCTGACCCTGGTGCCCCGCATCACCCGGCTGCTGGCCGAACGGGGGGCGGGCGACGAGCTGGTGGTGTGCGGGGGGATCATCCCCGACGCCGACATCCCGGTGCTGAAGGAGGCCGGCGTGGCCCGGGTCTTCACCCCCGGCGCGCCGCTCCAGCGGATCGCCGAGTGGCTGCGGTCGGCCCTCGACGAGCGGGAGGCGGTCACCCGGGCCCAGGAGGAGGAGGCGACGTAGTGGACCTGCTCGAGCACCAGGGGAAGGCGTACTTCGCCCGCTTCGGCGTCCCGGTCAGCACCGGCGCGGTGGCGGCGACGGCCGACGAGGCGGTGGCGGCGGCCGACGCCGCCGGCTACCCGGTGGTCGTGAAGGCCCAGGTCCACGTGGGCGGCCGGGGCAAGGCGGGCGGGGTCCGGGTGGCGGGCGACGGCGACGAGGCCCGCCGGGCGGCGTCGGACATCCTGGGCATGTCGATCTCGGGCCACGTGGTGCGGGCCGTGCTGGTCGAGCGGGCCAGCGACATCGCCGCCGAGTACTACGCGTCCTTCACCCTCGACCGCTCGGCCAAGCTGCACCTGGGCCTGCTGTCGGCCCGGGGCGGCGTGGACATCGAGCAGGTGGCGGCCGAGGCGCCCGCCGCCATCGCCCGCCTCCACGTGGACCCCGTCGACGGGCTGTCCGACGAGGAGTGCCGGGCGTGGGTCGCCCGGGCCGGCCTGGCGCCGGAGGCGGAGGACGGCGTGGCCGCCCTCGTCGCCCGCCTGTACCGGTGCTACGTGGACGGCGACGCCGACCTGGTCGAGGTCAACCCCCTGGCGCTGACCGGCGGGGGCGACGTGGTGGCCCTCGACGCCAAGGTCACCCTGGACGACAACGCCGCCTTCCGCCACCCCGAGTGGGAGGACTTCCTGGGGACCGAGGTGGTGGACGACCGCGAGCGCCTGGCCCGGGAGAGGGGGCTCCAGTACGTGGGCCTCGACGGCACGGTGGGCATCATCGCCAACGGCGCCGGCCTGGCCATGAGCACCCTCGACGTGGTGAACCAGGTGGGCGGCGACGCCGCCAACTTCCTCGACATCGGCGGCGGGGCCAGCGCCGCGGTGATGGCCGACGCCCTGGAGGTCATCAGCACCGACGACAACGTCCGCGCCATCCTGGTGAACATCTTCGGCGGCATCACCCGGGGCGAGGAGGTGGCCAACGGCATCGTCGAGGCGCTGGGGCGGGTGGAGCTGGTGGCCCCCCTGGTGGTCCGCCTCGACGGGACCAACGCCGCCGAGGGGCGGGCCATCCTCGCCGGCCACGAGTCGGACCGGCTGATCAGCCGGGCCACCATGCTCGACGCCGCCCGCACCGCCGTCGAGCTGGCGGCGGCCGGCGCCGGCGGGGGGGAGGGCTAGGCGTGGCCATCTTCGTGGACGAGGCGACCAGGGTCGTCGTGCAGGGGCTCACCGGCAGCCAGGGCCGCTTCTACGGGCTGCGCAACCGCGACTACGGCACCCGGGTGGTGGCCGGCACCAACCCCAAGAAGGCCGGCACCGACGTCGACGGCATCCCCGTCTTCGCCACCGTGGAGGACGCGGCGGCCGAGACGGGGGCCACCGTGTCGTGCGTGTTCATCCCCGCCCCCGGCGTGCCGGGCGCCGTCCTGGAGGCCGCCGAGGCGGGCATGGAGCTGGTCGTGGTCATCACCGATGGCGTGCCCGCCCACGACGAGGCCCACCTGTACAACCGCCTTCGCCGGGACTTCCCCCGCACCCGGATGCTGGGCCCCAACTGCCCGGGCGTGATCACCCCGGGGCGGTGCAACATCGGGATCACCGCCGGCGAGATCGCCCTGGGCGGCGGCCCGGTGGGCATCGTCAGCCGCTCCGGGACGCTCACCTACCAGGCGCTGTACGAGCTGAAGCAGGCCGGGATCGGGGTCACCACCTGCGTCGGCATCGGCGGCGACCCCGTCCCCGGCACGTCGTTCATCGACTGCCTGGAGCGGTTCGAGAACGACCCCGAGACCGGGGCGGTCATGCTGATCGGCGAGATCGGGGGGTCGGCCGAGGAGGAGGCGGCCGACTTCGTGGCGTCGGCGATGACCAAGCCGGTGGTCGCCTACGTGGCCGGCGTCACCGCCCCCCCGGGCCGGCGCATGGGCCACGCCGGCGCCATCGTCTCCGGCTCCAAGGGGACGGCCAAGGCCAAGATCGACGCCCTGCGGGCGGCCGGCGTCCAGGTGGCGGCCAACCCCACCGAGGCCGGCTTCCTCATGGCCGCCGTGGTCGCCGGCCTGCGCTGAGCCGGTCGAGCCCGACGGCCAACCGGTCGCGGGAACGACTCGGATCCGGGTCGCTTCGGCGACAGGTTCGGGCGGCTAGGGGTTGGCGCCGGCCACCAGGGCGTCGGCCGAGGCGGAGGCCTCGACCTCGTACCAGCGGGGGACCAGCCGGCCGAGGAGGAACGAGTCGGCCCGGTCGCCGACGGTGACGGTGATGGTCGGGCGGGCGATGGAGAACCGCTCCAGCCGCACGCCCTCCAGGTCGGCCACGCCCTGGGCCGCCCGGCGGGCCAGCGCCTCGTCGTCGACCTCCGACATCTGGACGGCGGCGCCGGCCGCCGCCGCCCGCGCCACCTCGGCCAGGCGGGAGCGGGTCGCCATGGGCGAGCGCACGTCGAGGGCGAGGGGGACGAGGACGGCGGCGGCCACCACGGCGCAGCCCAGCCAGCGCCGGGGGCCGCCGCGGACGGCGCCCCGGGCCGCCAGGAGCGCCTCGGCCGCGCGGCGCCGCTGCTCGGCCGCCGCCGCCTCCTCGGCCCGGCGCCGGGCCTCCTCCTCCCGGTGCTGCTGCTCGAGCAGCTCGGCGTCGATCCGCTCGTCGGCCTGGGTGGTGGCGACGTGGCGGGCCAGCTCGGCCACCGCCGCCGCCAGCCGCGCCTTGGCCTCGGCCTGCGCCTGCTCGGGCGTCGGGCCGGGGGCGAGGTCACCCAGCCCGGCGCCGGCCCCGGCGCCGGTGGGCACCAGCCGCATGCGCCGCCCCGGCGCCGGGCCCGCCTCCTCGGCGGCCGCGCTGCGCCGTGACGTGAGGTCGATGGTGCCGGGGGCGGGGCCGGCGGTGCCCGGCCCGGCGGCCCGAGCTGCCCCCGCCGGGCCGGCGGCCTGCGACTCGGCCAGTGCCTGCGTCTCGGCCAGCGCCTCGGCGGCGGCGGCCACCTCGGCGGCGGCGG
>JBKHXC010000100.1:0-4205 GCA_046566225.1 Acidimicrobiia bacterium | reverse complement strand
ACGGTCCAGAACGTCCTCGCCCTGCGCTTCGCCAACGCCATCTTCGAGCCCATCTGGAACCGCCGCTACGTCGACCACGTGCAGATCACGGTGGCCGAGTCGCTGGGCGTGGGCCACCGCGGCGGCTTCTACGAGTCGGCGGGGGCGCTGCGCGACATCGTGCAGAACCACGTCCTGCAGGTGCTGGCCCTCACCGTGATGGAGCCGCCGGCCACGGTGGACGCCAAGGGCATCCGCGACGAGAAGGTCAAGGCGCTGCGGGCGGTCGACATCCCCACCCACGACGAGGTGACGATCGACGTCGTGCGGGGACAGTACGAGGGCGGCTGGGTGGAGGGGGAGGAGGTGCCGGGCTACCGCGAGGAGAAGGGCGTGGGCCCCCACAGCCGCACCGAGACCTACGTGGCCATGCGGGTGGACGTGGACAACTGGCGGTGGGCCGGCGTGCCCTTCTACGTCCGCACCGGCAAGCGCCTGCCCAAGCGGGTCACCGAGGTGGCCATGGAGTTCCGCGACGTCCCCCACCTCCCGTTCGGGTCCCGGGAGACGCGGGGGCTGGGCCGCAACGCCCTGGTCCTGCGCATCCAGCCCGACGAGGGCATCGCCCTGCGCTTCGGGGCCAAGGTGCCGGGCCAGGCCTTCCGCGTCCGCAGCGTGGCCATGGACTTCGCCTACGGCGCCGCCTTCCTGGAGCAGACGCCCGACGCCTACGAGCGCCTCCTGCTCGACGCCATGGTCGGCGACCCCACCCTGTTCATCCGGGCCGACGAGGTCGAGCAGGCGTGGCGGGTGGTCGACCCCATCCTGGAGGTGTGGGCCGACGACACCACGCCGCTGGCCCGCTACCGGGCCGGATCGTGGGGCCCCCGGGAGGCCGACCGCCTCCTCGAGCGGGACGGGCGCCGGTGGCGCAGCCCGTAGCGCCCGGCGAGCTCGGGAGCTGGCGGGGCGAGAACGTGCGCCTGAGCCAGGTCATCGGCGCCCTGGGCGAGCTGCGCCGGGGAGGCCAGCGCACGGCCACCCGGGCCAGCGTCACCAACCTGGTGGTGGTGGCCGCCGACGACGACGAGGTGGCGCGGGCGTGCGACGCCGTGCACCGCCTCGGGCGGCGCCACCCGGGCCGCAACATCGTCGTCCTCCCCCGCCCCGGGGCCCGACCCGACGGCATCGACGCCTCGGTGCTGCTCCACGGCTCGGTGGCCGAGGGCCGCCCGGTGTGGTCCGAGGACATCCGCCTCCAGGTGCGGGGCGCCCCCGCCGAGCACCTCGCCTCGCTGGTCGAGCCCCTGACCCTGCCCGACCTGCCGCTGGCGGCGTGGTTCGTGGGCGGCGTCCCCGAGCCCGGCGACGCCCTGGTGCGGGCGGCGGACAGCGTGGTCGTCGACAGCGAGACCCTGGGCGGCGACGCCCTGGCGGCCGGGGTGGCCGCCCTGGACCGGCTGGCCCGCCGGCGGGTCGCCCTGGACCTGTGCTGGGCCCGTCTGCTGCCGCTGCGCCAGCTGCTGGCCGCCCAGTTCGACGCCCCCGCCGTGGCGCCCTACGCCCGGCGGGTGCACCGGGCCGAGGTGGGCGGGCCGCCGGCGGCCCGCCTGCTGCTGGCCGGCTGGCTGGTGGCCCGCCTCGGCCTGGCGCCCTCGGCCGTCTCCCTGTCCGACGCCCCCTCCCCCGCCGTGCGCCTCGCCGCCGGTGCTGCCGGGGACGCCGCCGAGGTGGCGGTCGAGGAGGTGGGCGCCGCCGCCGGCGGCGCCGTGCGGGCCACCGCCCGCCTGGCCGGCGCCGCCGCCCGGCAGGACCGCCTGGCCCTGCCCGACGACCCGCTGGCGTGGTCGCTGGGCGAGGCGCTCACCCGCCGGGGGCGCGACCGGGTCTACGGCCAGGCCCTCCACGCCGCCGTCGACCTGGTGGCGCCGGCCGCCGGCCCGGACGCCGTGGGCCGGCGCTCCTGAGCCGCCTCCTCAGGCCGCCGCCCGCCGCTCGTCGTGGCGACGCTCCGCTCGTGCCGCGGCGCGGGCGGGTACCAGCGCCGGGCGGACGCCGGCGGCCAGCACGCCGAGGTGGAGCGCGGCGAAGGCGACGTTGTTGAGCATGGCAGGCGTGGTTTCCTGGGCCAGGCCCCACACGGCGGCGCTGCCCAGGACGGCCATGGCGGTGAGGGGGGCCAGCACCGGGCGGAGCTGCACGCCCCGCCGGCCCTGCTTGGGGGTGACGACGAAGCGGCCGGCACGTCCGAGGACGGTGGCGGCCAGCGCGTGCACGTGCACGAAGAACGAGGCGAAGCCGAGGGCGAAGGCGCCGAAGGTGTACGCCCCGGCGCCGGCCACGCCGACGGCCAGGAGGGCCATGCCGAAGTAGGGCGCGAAGTGGGCGAGGAACTGGTCGGCGGAGGCCTGGGCCAGCGGCTGGGCGCCGGTCAGGATGCGGATGACCGGGAGGGCCATGTACACCAGCACCGTCCAGCCCGAGAGGAAGTACGACGCCGACAGCAGGTACTGGGCCTTGACCCGCCACGGCAGCACGGAGCGCAGCACCCTGGGGACGGCGGAGATGCACCCGCTGGCCCACCGGTGCTGCTGGCTGACGTAGGACGCCATGTCCTCCGGCCCCAGCCCGCTGGCCAGCACGGTCGGCACGTAGACGCTCCGCCAACCGGCCTCGTGCAGCCGCAGCGACAGCTCGAAGTCCTCGGTCAGCGAGTCCTCGGGGAACCCCCCAACGGCGTCGAGCGCCCGGCGGCGGAGGACCACGTTGGTGCCGCAGCAGAACATGGCCCCCATGGCGTCCTTGCCCCGGGCGATGACGCCGAAGAACAGCGCCTGCTGGGCCCAGGCGGCGTCGGTGATCCCGTTCCTGGGCCCTCCACCCCGGTCCGGCGCCCCGTCCGGGCAGGCGTTGGCGTAGTACTGCGGCGTCTGGACGAAGGCCACCCGGGGGTCGGCGAAGTGCCCCACGGTCTGCTCGAGCAGCCGCGGATCGGCGACGTGGTCGCAGTCGAGGACCAGCACCAGCGGCGCCGACGTGCGGGCCAGGGCGGCGTTGAGGTTCCCGGCCTTGGCACCGGTGTTCACGCCCCGGCGCAGGTACGACGCGCCGTGGGCGGCAGCCACCTCGGCCAGCTCGGGCCGGCCCTTGTCGTCGAGCACGGCGACCCGCACCCGGGCCCCCCGCAGGCGCGATGCCGCCGCCACGGTCGGGGCCACGATCTCGACCGGCTCGTCGTACACGGGGATGAGCACGTCGACGGCCGCGCCCTCCATGGCCCGGGGCGCCGGCCGCGCCCCCCGGTCGTGCCACGCCGTCCACCAGAACCCCAGCGCCTGCCAGAGGTTGAACGCCTCGGCGGTGGCCAGGAGGCCGTAGAGCAGGGGATGACCGACCCGTCCGGGCCGGAGCAGCCACGCCATGTACACCACCGCCAGCGGAGCGGCGACCAGGGCGACGAGCCGGGCCCGCACGCGCACCCGTCGCGCGGTGGTGGCCGCCCACGCCGGCGGGGCCAGGCGGGGGTCGGTGCTCATCGCAGCTCCCAAACCCGCACGTTGGCCCGGTCGAAGCGGGCGACCAGGCGGTGGTCGCGCTCGAGCCGGGCCAGCTGCGTGCCCACCGCGGCGGCCGTGTCACGCTCGGCGATGGTGCGGAAGGTGGCCACCACGAACACCCCCCCTCCCGCCGGCGGGGTGGAGCCGAGGGGCCGGGCGGGCAGGTCCTCCCCGTAGTAGTCGACGACCGTGGCGAGGTAGGACGGGGCGTAGAGGATGGTGTCGCCGGGCGCCGCCCGGCGGCGGATCTCCCCGATGGCGCCCCGGAAGTCGTAGAGGCGGGGGTTGGCGCCGTTGAGCTGCTGGTCCACCAGGCCCAGCGCCAGCACGGCCACGGCCACGGCGGTGACGGCCCGGAGGGCCCAGCGCCCCCGGGTGACCAGGGCGAGCAGGCGGGCGCCGAGGAGCACGCCGACGGGTGCGGCGGCGGCGAAGTAGCGCAGCTCGAACAGGTCACGCTTCGTCGTGCCCACCACGAACAGCACGATCGCCGGGACCACGGCGACGGCGAGCAGCAGCGTCGTGGCGCGGCTGCGCCGGCGGCCGAGCACCAGCAGCGCCATCATCATGGCCACCGGCCACAGGGCCACGATCTGGGCCATGGTGCGGTCGGCGTGGAAGCCGAACAGCGCCCACACCACGTTGGCGAGGACGGCGTAGATCGACAGG
>JBKHXC010000099.1:0-3323 GCA_046566225.1 Acidimicrobiia bacterium | reverse complement strand
GGGGGCGACCTTCGGCTCCGGCCGGCGGGTCAACGACCGCTCGCACAACAACGACGTGGGCTCCGACTACCGGTTCAGCGTCTACTGGGACTACGGCCCCGCCGCCGTCCCCCTGGGCAACGACGAGCTGCTGGTCGCCGACATGGATGCCCGCCTCGGCAACTTCCACACCGACAGCCTGGACATCTTCCTGCGCCGGGTGAACCTCAACGCACCCACCGGTGCCATCCCGGTGGACAACCTGGGCGCCGGGGGCGCCTCCGACCTCAGCGTGGCGTTCTCCAAGCGGGCCTACCCCGGCGGGCCGGAGGCCACCCTGGCCGGCACCTTCGCCAGCGGGCCCATGACCAAGGTGGTCATCGTCAACGAGAGCGACCCCGCCGCCGCCCTGGCGGGCAGCGTCCTGGCCCGGGCCAACCTGGGCCCGGTCCTCGCCTCGCCCGCCGCCGGGCTGCCCGCCGCCGTGAAGGCGGAGGTCACCCGCATGGACCCGATCGCCGCCTACGTCATCGGCGGCACCGACGCGCTGTCGACCCAGGTCATCAACGACCTGGCCGCCGCCGGCGTGCCGAGCGTGGAGATCCGCCGCATCGTCGGGAACTCGCCGGCCGAGATGGCGGCCAACGTCGCCCGGGCGGTCGACCGCCGATCGGAGGCGGAGCGGGCGGCCAACCCGGCCGTGCCCTCCTTCGACGCCGCCGTCATCGTCAACCCCGCCAGCGCCTCGGCGTCGGCCGCGTCGGCGCTGGCCGCCAGCCGGCGCCTGCCCGTGCTCTTCGTCGACCACGACGGCGTGCCGGCGGCGACCGCCTCGGCCCTCCAGGACCTCGCCATCCCGAGGACGCTGGTGGTCGGGTCGACCGGCGTGGTCAGCGCCGGGGTGGCGGCCCAGCTGCCCAATCCCACCAGGGTGGGCGGCGTCGACCAGTTCGCCACCTCGCAGGCGCTGGTCGGCGAGTCCCTGGCCTGGGGCCTGCCCAAGAACATGGTGTACGTGGCCGACGGGAACGAGCCCATGCAGGCGGCGCTGATGGGCGCCGCCGTGGCCCGCCTCGGCGGCCTCCTCGTCCTCACCCCCGGTGGCGCCGCCACCGCCGCCGAGGCGGTCGTCGACGCCGCCGGCCTGCGGCTCCACGTCGACCGGCTGGTCGCCTCCGACCTCACCGGGGCCCCCACCGTGGGGCTGGATCCGGGCGACGTGGTCGGGCCGCCTCCGGGCCCCGGGGCCGGCGTCGGCTACCGCATGGTGGCCCGCGACGGCGGCATCTTCGCCTTCGGCCAGGCCGGGTTCTTCGGCTCGACCGGGAACATCCGGCTGAACCAGCCGGTGGTGGGCATGGCCGAGACGCCCTCGGGCAACGGCTACTGGCTGGTCGCCTCCGACGGAGGCATCTTCGCCTTCGGCGACGCCGGGTTCTTCGGCTCCACCGGGAACATCCGGCTCAACCGTCCCGTCGTCGGCATGGCGGCCACGCCCTCCGGCAACGGCTACTGGCTGGCGGCCTCCGACGGCGGCATCTTCGCCTTCGGCGACGCCGCGTTCTACGGCTCCACCGGCAACATCGTGCTGAACCGGCCGGTGGTGGGCATGTCGTCGACCCCGTCGGGCAAGGGGTACTGGCTCACCGCGACCGACGGCGGCATCTTCGCCTTCGGCGACGCCGGGTTCTTCGGCTCCACCGGCAACATCCGCCTCAACCAGCCGGTGGTGGGCATGGACGCGACCCCGTCGGGCCAGGGCTACTGGCTTGCCGCCTCCGACGGCGGCATCTTCGCCTTCGGCGACGCCGGGTTCTTCGGGTCCACCGGGAACATCCGCCTCAACCAGCCCGTGGTCGGCATCGCCGCCCGCGGGTAGCCATGGCGTGGCGCAGTGACGGGAAGGGGCCCTTCGGGGCCCCTTCCCGCGTGGTGGCCGGCCGGGGGGCGGCGGGCGGGGAACCGGTCGGGCGGCGGAGGCGTTGGCCGGGGTGAGGCCGGGGCCGGAGATCGTGGCGACCACCGGGCAGGCAAGCTCCATCGGGGCGGCGGGAGCGCCGGCCGGCGCCGTCGTGGCCCCCCGGCCCCGGGGCCCGCTGCTCACCAGGCGGGCGGTGGTGGCGATCGGCCTGTTCGTGGCCGTGCTCGCCACCTTCCTGACCCAGACCCGCCTGCCGGCGACGCTGCTCAAGCTGGACACCGCCGACCGGGCCCAGACGGCCCGGGGGCGGCTGGCGTTCAACCAGGTGATCGACCCAGACACGCTGCCGCCGGCGCTGGAGTGGGTCGCCCACGGGGCCAACCTGTGGGACGGGAACGCCGTCGGCATGTTCTTCGCCATGCTGCTCGGCGGCGCCGCCATGGGCTTCGCCGGCTCCCTGGGGCGGGTGCGCCGGCTCCTCGACCGCCGGGGGGCGATGGGGGCCGGGGTGGGGGGAGCGCTGGGCATGCCGCTGATGATGTGCTCGGCCTGCTCCACCCCGGTGTCGCTCGGCTTCTACCGCAGCGGGGCGACCATGGAGACCTCCCTCGGGGTCATCATCGGCTCGGCGCTGTTCAACCCGCTGGGCCTCATCGCCATGTTCGCCGTGCTGCCGGCCGAGATGGGCCTCGCCCGGGTGGCGTTCGGCGTGGTCCTGCTCTTCGTCGTCGCCCCCCTGCTGGCCGGGATCCACCGCCGCCGGTCCGGCGCCGCCGAGCCGGCCGACTGCGAGGTGACCCCGCTGCGGCTGGAGGCCGGCGTGGCCGGCGGCGACGAGGGCTGGGGGGCGGCGCTCGTCCATGGCCTGCGGGACTGGGTGCGCAACAGCGTCGACGTCACGTGGCGCCTGGCGCCGGTGATGCTGGCGGCGACCATGATCGTGGGGCTGGTGTTCAGCGTGGCGCCTCCCCAGACCTTCTCCGACCGCATCGGCACCGGGGTGGCCGCCCTGGTGGTGGCGGCGGGCGTGGGCGCCCTGCTCCAGACGCCGGCGCTGTTCGAGGTCCCCCTGACCCTCGGGCTGCTGTACCTGGGCCTGGCCGTGGGGCCGGCCACCGCCCTGCTGGTGACGGCGCCGTCCGCCGGGCTGATCACCCTCGCCCTGGCCCGTCGCGACCTGGGCTGGCGCACCCCGGCCCTGCGGCTGGGGGCCACCTTCGCCGGCGGCGTGGTGGCCGGCGCCGTGGTGGGTGCCCTTCCGTGAGCGTCGACCGGCGGATCGAGCCGGCGGGGCGAGCGGGCCGGCGGTGATCGAGCTGGTGGCGCGCGACGACCCCGGCCAGGCCGCCGGCGGCCGTCCCGACCGCCGCCGCCGGCCGCAGCGGCTGGCCGGCGGCGTGCTCCTCGTCCTGCTGGGGGCGTC
>JBKHXC010000098.1:0-2580 GCA_046566225.1 Acidimicrobiia bacterium | reverse complement strand
GCCTGGCTCCCTCCGCCCGGTGGAGCCCGGATCTCCTGGCGGCGGCCAGCGTGACCGCCGCCGGGGCCGCCGGCATCCTGCCCGACCCCGCCCAGGGCGCGGTGTCGGCCGCCGTCGAGGCGGTCACCCCCTTCTCGTTCCCCGGTAGGGCCCCCGGCGACGCCGAGCCCGGGGGTGGGGTCGTCGGCGGTGCCGCCGAGGGTGGGGTCGACGGCGCGGCCGTGGGCGAGGGGGCCGGGGAGCACCAGGAGGTCGGCAGGGGCGACGGAGACGGAGAAGCGGGGGCGCCGGTGGTGCCCACCCCGGTCGGCCGGAAGGGCCCCTCCACGGCCGACCGGCCGCCGGCCGCCGGCCCAGCCCCCACCCCGGTCCCGGCAGGGCGGCCCGCCGCCCCGCCGCCGCCCGCCGAGGCCGGCCCCGAGGGCTCCACCGGCGCGGCCGCGGCGGGCGGCACGCCGGCCGCCGGCGACCCCGGGCCGGCCGAGCCGCCCTCGACCACGCCTCCGGCCGGCGCCGGCGACGGTGCTGGGGCCGCCGAGGAGCCGGCGCCCGGCGAGGACGGTCCCGCCGGCACCGGCACCGCCGGCATCGCCGACCAGGCCCCCGGCACCGACCGCCCCCTCGCGGCGCCCGGCGCCCGCCCCTAGCTCCCTCGACCCCATCCGCTGGCCTGGCTCCCTCCGCCCGGTGGAGCCCGGATCTCCTGGCGGCGGCCCAGCGGAGCTCGCGCCGCCTCCACGCGGGCCTCCCCGGGGATCCGCGGCGGCGGCCGCCTGCCACCACCTGTTGTTAGGCGAGTTGACGACAAACTCTTAGGCGTGCCTAACATGCCGGATCGCCCAGCCGCCCACCACCGAGCACCGGCCCCCGGCCCGCCCCCCGGCGGCGCTGGCCGCCGACGGGGTCGCGGCCGGCTACGGGGCTCGCACCGTCGTGGGCGACGTGTCCCTCGCCGTGGAGGCGGGCACCACCACGTTCCTGGTGGGGGGCAACGGCTCGGGGAAGTCGACCCTGCTGCGGGTCCTCGCCGGCCTGGCGGCGCCGCAGCAGGGCACCGTGCGGGTGCACGGCCGCGACATCGCCTCCTGCTCCCGGCGGGCGCTGGCCCGCCGCCTCGCCCACCTCCCCCAGGCCCCGCTCGTCCCCGACGGCGTCACCGTCGAGGAGCTGGTGGTGCTGGGCCGCCACCCCCACCGCCCGCTGCTGGGAGGGCCCGACGGGGCCGACCGGGAGGCGGTGCGGTGGGCCATGGGGGCGACGGGCGTCGCCGGCTTCGCCGGTCGGATGGTGTCGGAGCTGTCGGGCGGTGAGCGCCAGCGGGCGTGGGTGGCATTGGCGCTGGCCCAGCAGGCGCCCGTCGTCCTGCTCGACGAGCCGACCACGTTCCTCGACATCCGCCACCAGCTGGAGGTGCTCGAGCTCCTGCGGGGCCTGGCCCGCCGCCAGGGCCTGGCCGTGCTGGCCGTGCTCCACGACCTCAACCAGGCCGCCGCCTTCGCCGACCGCCTGGTCGTCCTCGGCTCCGGGCGGGTCCTGGCCCAGGGGCGCCCGGCCGAGGTGCTCACCGCCGGCCTGGTGCGGCGCGCCTTCGGCGTCGACGCCGACGTCGAGCGGCGGGGCGGCACCGTCACCTGCCACTTCCGGCCCCTGACCACCGATGCCCCGCCGGCATCCCCACCCCAAGGAGAACCTCCCGATGCGCAAGCTGCTCCTGCCCCTCCTGGTCGCCGTCGCCGCCCTGGCGGCCGCCTGCGGCGGGGACTCGGACCGTACGGGCGTCGCCGCCGCACCGGCCGGGTCGACCGCTGACGGCGGCCCCTTGGAGGTGGCCGACAACACCGGGGGGACGGTCACCCTCGACGGCCCCGCCCGGCGGGTCGTCGTCCTGGAGTGGGACTTCGCCGAGCACCTCCTCGCCGTGGGCGTGGCCCCGGTGGGCGTGGCCGACGTGGAGGGCTACCGCGACTGGCTCGTCTCCGAGCTGCCCGCCGACGTGACCGACGTGGGGACCCGCCAGGAGCCGAACCTGGAGCGCATCGCCGCCCTCGACCCCGACCTCATCGTGGGCGTCGACTTCCGCCACGAGGAGGCCCGCGACTCCTACGAGGCCATCGCCCCCACCCTGGTCTTCCGCGACTACCCGGAGCCGGGCAAGGGCAGCGAGCTGGAGCTGATGCAGGTGGCGGTGCGGGCCCTGGGCCGGGCGGTGGGCCGGCCCGACGAGGCCCGGGCTGCGCTCGACGACCTCGACCGCCACCTGGAGGAGGCGGCCGCCCGGGTCGAGTCGGCGGGCAGGGCGGGGACCAAGGTGGCCGTGGCCCAGGGCTACAGCAGCGAGGGCAATCCCGAGATCCGCATGTTCACCGACAACGCCCGCATCATGGAGCTGCTGTCGAGGGTGGGGCTCGACAACGGGTGGGAGGGCCCGGCCGAGCAGTACGGGTTCAACACCGTCGACGTGGAGGGGCTCACGACGCTCCCGGCCGACGTGGTGTTCCTCTACATCGCCCAGGACGACGACAACGTCTTCACCGGCACCTACGCGACCAACCCGGTCTGGCAGAGCATGGGGTTCGTCAA
>JBKHXC010000097.1:0-7054 GCA_046566225.1 Acidimicrobiia bacterium | reverse complement strand
CCGGCGGCGTGCGCCTCGTCCTGCTGGGGGCGTCGGCGGCCTACAGCGCCACCGCCTGGGGGCTGCGCGCCCGCTACCGCCCGCCGGCCAGCTACCTGGCCGGGCGCCCGGCGGCCGCCCCGGACGGGGCGCCGGCGGTGGGAGCAGGCGCGGGCGGCGCCGACGCGCCGGATGCCCGGCCGGCCCACGACGTCCGCTCACAGCCCTGGTGGCAGCCCCTGGTCACCGTGGGCGGGCGGGCGTCGGGGACGACGGAGGAGTTCGTGGTCGACCGCCACGCCCTCCAGTGGCGGGTGAGCTGGAGGTGCTCCGAGGGGGCGTTCCGGGCCGTGCCCGTCGGCGGGTCGGGGGCTGGCCGCCGCCCGCTGGCCGACGCCGGCGCCTGCCCGGCCCGGGGCACCGGGTACTCGGTGAGGACGGGCCGGTTCGCCGTCGGGGTGACAACCCCGGGGGCGTGGGAGGTGACCGTCGAACAGCAGGTCGACTCCCCGATGGTGGAGGCCCCGCCCGCCGGGCTCGACGACCCGGCGGCCCGCCCGCTGGCGACGGGCAGCGTCTACGACGTCGACCGGACCGGGCGGGGCACGGCGCGCATCGTGGCCCTGCCCGACGGCCGGCGGGTGCTGCGCCTCGAGGAGTTCTTCGTGAGCATGAACTCCGACCTGGAGATCTGGTTCAGCGAGCACCCGCACCCCACCAGCACCCCGGAGGCGGCGTCGGCACCCCATCGCCAGCTGGCCTTCCTCAAGGCGACGGCCGGTTCCATGACCTACGAGCTCCCGGCCGACCTCGACGTCTCCCGGTACCGGTCGATCGTCATCTGGTGCGAGCTCACCAGCAACGCCTACGCCGCCGCCGTGCTCCAGTCTCCTAGCGCCGGGCCGACCGGCCGCCGGGCGGCGCCAGCGGGGGACCGCCCTGTCCGGCCGGGCTGACCGGGCCACCGAGCAGCCCGACCAGCCCCGGTGCGCCGGCTCAGTGGCCCTCGTGGCCGCCGGCGTCCTTGTGGCGGGGAGCGTCGTGCGGGGGGCAGTAGGGGATGCGCTGGTGCGCGTTGTGGTTGCCGTGCGTGCGATGGGGGACCGTGGCGTGGGCCTTCGAGGTCACGCCGTGGGGGCAGCCCCCGCCGGTGTGCGTGGCCCCCGCCGTTGATGCCGGGCCGACGAGGGCCAGCGCCCCCACGGCCGCGGCCACCAGAGCTCTTCGCATGTGATCTCCCTTTCGTCGCCCCCGAAGAGGGGTGATGGCAAGTGCTCGGCTCATACCCGCCGAACGCACATACCTACCAGATCCTTCACCCGCCGGCAGGTCGGGCCGGCACGGAGCCCCCCTTGTCGAACCCGTCGCGGAAACGACCCGGATCCGAGTCGTTCGCGCGACGGCTTCGCTGGCCGGCGCTCAGTCGACGTGGACCATGGTGTCGTGGAGCCGGTCCGAGTAGTGCTCGGCGTAGAGCTTGGCCACCAGCTCGCTGCGGCTGGAGACGGCGAACTTCTCGAACACCGCCTTGACGTGGTCGCGCACGGTGTGCGGCGAGAGGAACAGCTCGGCGGCGACCTCGGCCGTCGAGCCGCCCCGGGCGATGGCGGCCAGCACGTCGCGCTCGCGGGCGGTGAGCGAGTAGGCGTCGATGATGATGGGCGCCACCTCGGCGCTCTTCGCCGCCTCGATCACGACGGCCACCAGGTCGCCCGGCCCGGCCCCGCTCATCGCCGACGCGTGCAGCACCAGCCACCGGCCCCGCCGGTCGCGGACGCGGAGGCGGGCGGGCGCCCGCTCCCGGCCCTCGGCCACCGCCCGGGCCCTCGAGATGAGGGCGAACAGCGCGGTGGGGACCCCGTGGCCGTGGTCCCGGAGCTGGAACAGGTCGAGCGAGGGCGACCCCGCCACGCCCTGGTCGGCCCCGACGCCTTCGGGCCACAGCTGGCGCAGCCAGTGCAGCGCCTCGTCGTTGGCCGACACCACCCGGCCGTCGCGGCCCACGACGACGAGGCCGGGCGCCGACGGCTGTCCCGCCCAGGGGCTGGCCCGGCGGACGTGGCCGCGCAGGGCGCCGGCCACGACGGGGCTGACGGACCTGACCACGGCCACGTCGTCGTCGTCGAAGGGCGGGCGCCCGTGCTCCCGGTACAGCCCGACGGCGCCCCAGGTGGTGGCGCCCGCCCGGAAGACGGCCCGCAGCTCGTCGTCGTAGCCCTGGGGCTGCATGACCTCCCGGTAGCGGATGCTGCGCGCCGGCCGGCCGTCCAGGGCCTGGCGCAGGGCCGATGCGCCGTCGCCGCGCGCCAGGTCGGCGAACAGCCCGCTGTCCTGCTCGTGGAACTCCAGGTGCCAGAACGCCTCGCACAGGCCGGGGTCGAGTCCCTCCACCCGGCTGGGCGCGGTCGCCAGCATGGTGGCCGGGTCGACGCCGAACCAGGCGGCGCCGTCGTGGGGCACCGTGCGATGGAGCTCGTGGGAGAGGCCGGCGAGCAGGTCGTCGGCCGTGCCCGCGCCGGCGCACACCCGCTCGACGGCCGCTCTCGCCCGCTCGACCCGCACCCCCACGGCTGGCACGCCCCGAAGGTAACCGCCGGCCCCCCCCTTGGCCATCCCCCAAACGGGGGGTCCCCCGGCTGCCGGGAACCTCAACCGGCGGGGTTCCGCCGGCGGCGCCCGACCGCCATCCTCCTGCCATCACCTCACCAGACAGGAGGCCGGCATGCACGCCACCGACGTCCCCACCACCACCCCCCAGCTCGTCGCCCCCGAGACGTGGCTCATCCCCAACCTGGCCCCGGCCGGCGACGGGCTGTTCCTCCCCGTGAACTCCATGGTCATCCGGGGCGCCGAGCCGGTGATCGTCGACACCGGCGCCCCCGTGCACCGCGACCTGTGGCTGGAGAAGGTGTTCTCCCTGGTCGAGCCGGAGGACGTGCGCTGGATCTTCCTCTCCCACGACGACGGCGACCACACCGGGGGCCTCCTCGACGCCGTGGACCGGTGCCCGAACGCCACCGTGGTCACCAACTTCTTCAGCTGGGAGCGCCTGGCGTTGGAGAAGCCGGCCCTCCCCCTGGAGCGGATGCGGTGGGTGGAGCCGGGCGGGAGCTTCGACGCCGGCGACCGCACCCTGCACCTGTTCAAGCCCCCCATCTTCGACGGGCCCACCACCCGGGGCCTCTACGACCCCACGACGGCGGCCATGTGGATCGTCGACTCGTTCGCCTGCCTCACCCCCGGCGCCGTCCACCACGTGCAGGACCTGCCCCGCGACCTGGTGGAGGAGGGCCTCCCGATGATGAACAGCCTCGTCTCGCCCTGGCACCAGTGGCTCGACCCCGCGGCCTACGGTCGCCACGTGGACGAGGTGGAGGCGCTGGGCGTGGTGGCCCTCGCCTCGGCCCACGGCCCGATCATGACCGGCGACGCCATCCACCACGCCTTCGACGTGGTGCGCGGCCTGGCCGGCAAGCCGATCATCCCCGCGCCCGGCCAGGAGCTGCTCGACGAGCTGGTGGCCGGCATCCTGGCCGGCTCGCCGGCCTGACCCCGGCGCCCACCGAGGGGGTCATCGAGGACTTCCCCGTGGAGGAGGTCCAGGCGGTCGTCAGCCGCTGAACCGGGGCATCGGAGTCTGACGCCCGACGCCGATGGCGCCACCACCGCGTGGCATCCCGTGCCACCCCTGGGCCGGCCCGGTGACGGCGGTGCTCCACCTCGGCTCCGGGGGGGCCTGGCCACCGCCGGCCGGGAGGGCCGGCGCGGGCGTAGCGTCGGGGGAGTGATGCGACCCGGCCCCCGGGCTCCGTCGGTCTCGGTCGTCACGGTGACCAGCCGCCCGGGGTCGATCGACGTCACCTGGGGCGCCCTGCGGGCCCAGTCGTTCCCGGACTTCGAGTGGGTGCTCTGCGACGGCCTGTTCGCCCGGCGGGCGCCCGAGGTGGCCGCCTTCGTGGACGACGGGCGGCTGCGCCACGTCCCCGCCCCGGCCGCCGGCGAGGGGCTGTGGAGCCTCAACCGCTCGTACAACGAGGCGTTGCGCCACTGCCGGGGCGAGCTGGTGGTCAGCCTCCAGGACCACATCTGGGTCGAGCCCGACGGGCTCGAGCGCTTCTGGTCGGCCCACCGCCGCCACGGCGGGCGCGCCTTCGTCACCGGCGTCACGGCGACCTACGCCCTGCCGGCGCCGGTGGTGGCCCCCGACGGCAAGGTGACGATCTTCGCCGAGCCGTGGACGGGGCCGCCGACCGAGCGGCTGCGGGTCGACGAGAGCCGGCACCGCTTCCCGCCCGGCCTGTCGCCCACCACGGCCTTCGGGTGGGAGCTCAACTGGGCGGCGGCGCCCCTCGCCGGCCTGCTCGACGTCGGCGGCTTCGCCGAGGACCACGACCGGGACTTCTACTCGTGCGACAACGTGACGGTGGCGGTGGTCGCCGACCGCCTGGGGTACCGCTTCCTGGTCGACCGGGACAACGTCTGCCGGGCGCTCGACCAGGCCGCCGTCTTCCCCAGGCCCCGGGACTGGGAGGAGCGCCACGGGCGCCGGGGAGGGTGGGACCGCTGGTACCGGGACTGGGTCGCCCGGGGCTGCCCGCCGCTGGGCGAACTCAGGGGCGGGGGGCGGGGTGCCTCCGCAGCTCCCGCAGCACGTCGTCGAGGGCCGCCGTCGTGACGCCGCACTTGTCGTCGGCCGCCCCGTAGTAGACGAACAGCGCGCCGTCGCTGACCACCGCCCCCGACGGGTAGACGCAGTTCGCCAGGTCCCCCTTGCGCTCCCAGGGCAGCTCGGGCGCCAGGAACGGCTCGGGCAGCCGGGCGATCACCCGGGTGGGGTCGTCGAGGTCGAGCAGGGCCAGGCCGCCGTAGTAGGCGTTGTCGCGGTCCTTGCCGTGGTAGACGGCCAGCCAGCCGTCCTCCGTCTCGACGGGCGCCGGCCCGATCCCGGTCTTGCGCCCCTCCCAGGGCCGTCGGGGGGCCAGCCCCCCGATCTCGACGGGGTTGCCGGCGTCGCGGTCCATCTCCCAGTGGGTCAGGCGGTCGGAGGTGGCCAGCCAGATGTCGGCCGGCTGGTCGGTGGTGCCCCACTTCACGTACTCCAGGCGGTCGTTGACGCTCTGGGGGCGGGTGAGCATGGCGTAGCGGCCGCCGATCCTCCTGGGGAACAGGGCCCAGTCGCGGTCGTCGATGTCGGGGAGGGGGGTCAGCACGCCGAGGCGCTCGAAGCTGGTGAAGTCCGCCGTGACCGCCAGGGCGGTGCGCGACAGCTTCGAGGTGGTGAGCGCCGGCACGTCGATGGCCACGTAGGTCACGTAGGTGCGACCGTCCAGCACGGTGATGCGCGGGTCCTCGATCCCGTGGCGGTCCTCGGGGTGGCGGGGGTCGGGCTGGAAGACGGGCTCGGCTCCGTGGCGGGCGAAGTCGATGCCGTCGGCGCTCGTCGCGTACCCCAGGCGGGAGACGTACTCGGGCGGCTCGTCGTCGGCGGACACCGCCCGGTAGAGCAGGTGGAACCGCCCGTCGCGCACGGCGACGGAGGGGTTGAACACGGCGCGCGACTCCCACCAGGAGCCCTCCACCGGTTCGAGGATGGGGTCGTCGAGCTTGGTGAACGGGTGCAGCGAAACGCCCTTCCTCTCGTGGTCGATCCTACCGGCGCCTCGCACGAAGGCGCCCCGCCACAAGGCTTCGGCGGGGCCGGCCCGCTCCTGAAGCGGGCGCCGGCGGCCGCCCTTCAGCCGGCCAGGGACGAGGGGGCGAGGGGCGGCCGCCCCGCTGGTCCCGCCGGCGCCCGGCCGGGGTGGGTCTCGTACATGCGGACGGCGACGACGGCACCGGACAGGGCGGTGAGGGCGGCGACGGCGAGGATGGCGGCCCGGAGGCCGAAGGCGTCGGCCAGCACGCCGGCGAGCAGGGCGCCGACGGCGAAGCCGGCGTCCCGCCAGAGGCGGTACACGCCCACCGCCGACGCCCGCCACGAGGGGTGGGCCACGTCGCCGATGGCGGCGAGCAGGGTGGGGTACACCATGGCCGTCCCCGCTCCCAGGACCACCGAGCCCAGGGCCCACGGGGCGAAGCCGGTGGAGGTGGCGACGACGGCGATGCCGGCCGCCTGCGTCCACATGCCGCCGGCGATGAGGCGCTTGCGCCCGATGCGGTCGGACAGCGGCCCGGTGGCGAGCTGGCCGAGGCCCCACACCGCCGGGTACAGGGCGACGAGCACCCCGATGGACCCGGTGGGCACCCCGGCGGCGGCGAACAGCACCGGGAACAGCCCCCACGCCAGGCCGTCGTTGAGGTTGTTCACCAGGCCCGCCTTGCTGACCGACGACAGCGCCCGGTCGCCGAAGCTGGTGAGGGCGAAGACCCGGCGGGCGCCCAGCCCGGGCGCCGCGGCGTGGCCGGCCGCCTCGGCGCGGGCGTGGCCGCCCGTCTCCCGCACGGCCAGGGCCGACAGGCCCAGGCCCAGCCCGGCGTAGGCCAGGCCCAGCAGGAACGGCCCCGGCCGCAGGCCCCACCGCTCGGCGATCCACCCGGTGGCCAGGGCGGTGGCCGCCACCGCGCCGTAGCCGGCCGCCTCGTTGAGGCCCATGGCCAGGCCCCGCCGGTGGGGCCCGGCGAGATCGATCTTCATGATCACCGTGGTCGACCAGGTGAGCCCCTGGTTCACCCCGAGCAGCACGTTGGCGACCACGACCCAGGACCACGACGGCGCCCAGATCAGCAGCAGGGGGACGGGCAGTCCGACCAGCCAGCCGGCCACCAGCACCGGCCGGCGCCCGTAGCGGTCCGACAGCGTCCCGGCGACGAGGTTGGTGACGGCCTTCACCGACCCGAAGGCCACGATGAAGGTCAGCGCCGCGGTGAACGCCTCCAGCCCGAAGGCGCGCTCGGCGAGGAGGGGCAGCACCGTCCGCTCCTGGCCGATCATCCCCCCGACCAGGGCGTTGACGGCGACGAGGAGCGAGAACTGGCCGACGTTGGCCCGCAGCCCGGGGACGACGGGCCGATCGTCCCGCACCGCACCCCTCACCGATCCCCATCGCCCCTGGCGGGGCGGCCCCCCAGCTCGGCG
>JBKHXC010000096.1:0-7997 GCA_046566225.1 Acidimicrobiia bacterium | reverse complement strand
GTGGACCGGCAGGGATGTCGGCGGGAGCCTCGGCGCCGGCGGCGGCGAGGGCGTCGAGGACCCAGCCGAACAGGCGGGCGCGCTCCGGCCGGTCCCAGACGGTCAGCGCGACGTGACCGCCCGGTGTGAGCACTCTCGCCAACTCGGCGGCCGCACCTTGCGGATCGCCGAGGTGCAGGATGGCGAAGTTGGCGGTCGCCACGTCGAAGCTCGCGTCCGGGAACGGCAGTCGGTGGGCGTCGGCGCGGAGGAAGTCGAGGTCGGGGCGAGTGGCGCGGGCGCGGCGGATCATGGCGTGGGCGGTGTCGATGCCGACCGGGCGACTGCCGCGGGTCGCGGCCTCGGCCACGAGGTGGCCGGGCCCGCAGGCGACGTCGAGCAGACGGGTCCCTGTCGTTTCGCCGGCGGCGTCGAGGACGGGGGCGATGACCCGGCGGGTGACGGGGCCGAAGAACTCGTCGTAGGCGTCGGCGGCCTGCTCCCACCCGGCCGCTTCGAAGGCATCGAACGCGTGTCGCTCGTCGTGCAGGTCGTCGTCGTCGAGGTTCAGCGTCGGTAATGGTCGTCCCGATCCGTGGTCGGCCGAGCGGCGGGCGCCGCGTCGGCCGTGCCGGCGTCCGCAGCGTCTCCCGGCGCCAGCTCGTCGAGGGCGGCCGCCGCCACGGACAGGACGGCGATGGCCAGGAGCGCCCCGCCCAGGCCGTAGAGCTCCAGGCCGGCGAACGCCCCGGCGGCGGTGAGGAAGGGGCCGAGGCGCACGGTCCGGCGCTCCAACCGCCGCTGGGCCATCACCGTCTCGGCCACCTCGTAGGCCACGAAGGCCAGCGCCAGCACCAGGCCTCGCCCGGGGTCGCCGATGCCCCCCAGCAGCACGATGGGCGCTGCGCCGATGACGGCCCCGAGGTAGGGCACCACGTCCCACAGCGCCACCCACAGGGCGAGGGGGGCGGGCGCCGGCACGCCGGCCACCTCGGCCACCAGGTAGGCGAAGGCGCCGGCGGCGACGGCCATGGCGATGCTCCCCCGCAGGTAGGAGAAGCCGCGGGCGAAGGCGGCGCCCGCCACCGCCTGCAGGCGGGCCCGGCGGTGAGGGTCGTGCACCTGGCGGGCGGCGGCGGCCGCCAGCCCGGGGCCGTGGAGCAGGAAGAACACCGAGAGCACGAAGGTGGCCAGGTAGGCCACGCCCCGGGTGGCGGCCGAGCGGAGGGCCTGGGTCGGACGGCCACCCCGCAGCCGCTCGGGGACCTCGTCGACGAAGCGCTCCGCCCGCTCGGCCAGGCGTGCCTCCCGGGCCAGCTCGGCCACCCGGCCCTCCCCCGCCTCGACCCGCCGGGCGGCCGCCGGCGCGGCGCGCCGGAGCCGGTCGGTCTGGTCGGCCACGTCGTCGACCGTGCGCCACGCCACCACGGCGACCGCCCCCGCGCCGGCGACGGCCACCACGGCCACCGCCAGGCCCCGGGGGAGGTGGCGGGCCAGGCGGGTCACGGCCGGGTGCACGATGCCGGCCAGGGCGGCCGCCGCCACCACCCAGCCCAGCACCCGCCGGGAGGCGGCGAACAGGGCGAGCAGGCCCAGGGTGAGCCCGAACATGGCCACGGCGAGCACGGCCGAGCGGGGCGTGAGGCGGAGCCGCTCGCTGGCTGCCGGCCCCGCCATCGCCGGTACAGTACCGGCGCCATGGCCGAGGCGGACGACCTGCCCGCACCCCTCACCCCCGGGCGGCGGGCCCCGGCGCCGGCCGGCCCCGAGGGGGCCCTGCCCGTCAGGGTGGTGGAGCTGGACTGGCGCTCGGTGGCGGTGGTGCTGGCGGCGTTCGTGGCCCTCG
Organism: Acidimicrobiia bacterium; assembly: GCA_046566225.1. Taxonomy (GTDB): domain Bacteria; phylum Actinomycetota; class Acidimicrobiia; order Acidimicrobiales; genus DATLFN01. Next base: position 6,172 of record JBKHXC010000096.1, on the reverse strand, counting down.
TCGCCCTCACCGCCCTGGTCCGGTCGGCCCCCCGCACGGTGGCGGCGCTGGGCGTGGCGGTGGTGCTGGCCCTGGGGCTCGACCCCATGGTGCAGGCGGTCCGGCGCCGGCTGCGCCTGGGCCGGGCGCCGGCGGTGGCCGCGGTGGTCGCCGGGGCGGCGTCGGTGGTCGCCGTCCTCGGCCTGCTGGTGCTGCCGCCGGCCGTCCGCCAGGCTCGCGAGCTGGGGGCCGAGCTGCCCTCGGTGGTGGCCGAGCTGGGGAGCCTGCCGGTGGTCGGCGACGACCTGGTGGACGCCGGCGTGCCCGGGCGGGTGGAGCGGGCGGTGCGGGACCTGCCCGCCCGCCTGGCCGGGGACACCACCCCGCTGGAGGACGCCGCCCGGTCGGCGGCCGACGCATTCCTGGCCGCCTTGGTGACCGGGCTGCTCGCCGTCACCCTCCTGGTGGACGGGGAGCGCCTCCTCCGGGGCGCCCGGCGGCTGCTCCCGCCGGCCGCCCGCCCCCGGGCCGAGCGGGCCGCCTCCCTGGCCTACGCGGTGGTCGGGCGCTACGTGGCCGGGTCGCTGATGGTGGCCGGGGTGGCCGGGGTGGCCGTGCTCGTCGCCGGCCTGGCCCTGGGGGTCCCCCTCACCCCCCTGGCGGCCGCCTGGGTGACGGTGTGGAACCTGGTGCCCCAGATCGGCGGGGCGGCCGGGGGGATCCCCTTCGTGCTCCTGGGCCTCACCCAGGGGGTCGGGACGGGCCTGGCCTGCGCCGCCTTCTTCGTGGTCTACCTCCAGGTCGAGAACAACGTCCTGGGCCCGCTCCTGGTGGGCCAGGCGGTCAGGCTGTCGCCCCCGGCGACCATGACGGCGGCCCTCGTCGGCGTGTCCGCCGGCGGGGTGGTGGGGGCCCTGCTGGCGGTGCCCCTGGTCGGCGCCTCCAAGGCGGTGTACCTGGAGCTGCGCCCCGGCCCCCCGGCGCCGGCCCGGGGCCGCTACGGTGCGGCGCCGTGACCGCTCGCCGCCTCCACGACCGCCCCGGGGCCGGAGGCGGGCGCCCGGGAGGCGGAGCCGGGCCCGCCGCGCCCGGGCGGCGGCCGGCGGCGGCGCACCGTCGGTGAGGGGCTGAGCGCTGGAGCCGCGCTGGGTCGACGAGCCCGGGGCCCTGGCCGAGGTGGTCGCCGAGCTGGCCGGCGCCGAGGCGTACGCGGTGGACACCGAGTTCCACCGGGAGCGGACCTACTACCCGCACCTGGACCTGGTGCAGGTGGCCTGGCCGGGGGGCCTGGCCCTGATCGACCCGCTGGCGGTGTACGTGGCGCCGGTGGCCGCCGTGCTCGACGGGCCGGGCCTCGCCGTCCTCCACGCCGCCGACCAGGACCTGGAGATCCTCCGGGCGTCGTGCGGCACCGTGCCCAGCCGCCTGTTCGACACCCAGCTGGCGGCCGGGTTCCTGGGGATGTCGTCGCCGTCGCTCCAGTCGCTGGTCGAGCGGGTGCTGGGCGTGCGCCTCCGCAAGGGGGACCGGCTGGCCGACTGGACCCGCCGCCCCCTGGGCGCCGAGCAGAGGGCCTACGCGGCGGCCGACGTCGAGCACCTGCTCGCGCTGCGGGGCGAGATCGCCGGCCGCCTGGCCGCCCGGGGCCGCCTGGCGTGGGCCGAGGAGGAGTGCGAGCTGGCCCGCACCCAGACCCGCGGCCCGGCCGACCCGGAGCGGGCGTGGTGGAAGCAGCGCGACGCCCGGTCGCTGCGCGGCCGGTCGATGGGCGTCGCCCAGGAGCTGGCGGCGTGGCGGGAGCGGCGGGCCATGGCGCTGGACATCCCGCCCCGGTTCGTGCTGCCCGACCTGGCCCTGGCCGCCATGGCCCACCGGCCGCCGTCCACGCCGGCCGAGCTGGCGGCCGTGCGCGGCCTCGACGGCCGCCACGCCAAGGGGGCGGTGGGCGAGGAGATCCTGGCCGCCGTGCGCAAGGGCAAGGCCCTCGACCCGTCGGCCGTCCGCCGGCCCCCGAGCGACGACCTCGACCGCTCGCTGCGCCCGGCCGTGGCCCTGGTGTCGGCGTGGGTCGCCCAGCTTTCCGCCGACCTGGAGGTCGACCCCGCCCTGCTCGCCACCCGGGCCGACGTGCAGGCGTTCCTGCGGGGCGATGCCGGCGCCCGCCTGTCCACCGGGTGGCGCCAGTCCCTGGTGGGCGAGCCCGTGCGGCGCCTGGTGGAGGGGGAGGCGGCCCTGGCCTTCGAGGACGGCCACCTCGTCCTCGCCCCCCGGGTGGCGCAGGGGGACGGGCCGGGGTAGGGCGGGACCGGTCAGGACGGGCGGGCCGGGTCGTCCTTGGGGCGGAGGTCGACGCGGAGGGTGAGGACGCCGTCCTCCAGCGTCCCCTCGGCGTCGGCGAGCATGGCGTAGTCGAGGTAGTCGACCTTGGACTGCTCGATGAACCGGCGGCGCTCGGGGCCCTCCACCGGGGGGATCCCGCGGCTGCGCACCGCCTTGGCCCGCTCCCGGAACCGCTCGATCATCGCCTGGACGTCGAAGTCGTCGGCCATGGCGGCACCCTACCGGGCCGGTCCGGGCTCCACGCGACCGCTTGCTAGCATGGAAGGGCAACGGCTTCGCGGACCTCGGGGGAGCTGCTCAGTGAAAAAGGGACGTCACCGGCGGTTCGAAGAGGCCCGCGCCTTCAAGCTGCGCACCACCGAGCTGGCCCCCGAGCCGTGCCCCGAGTGCGGCGCCGAGCCCGACGACGACCATGCGTCGTGGTGCCTGGCCACCGAGGAGGACGGTCCTCTCGACGCGGTGGACGACCGCTGACGGGCCGCCAGGCGCCCGGCACGGGGGCTCCCGGCTCCGGGCTGCGGCGGCTGGTCGTGGCCGTGACGGCGCTGTTCGTCACCTCGGTCACCGCCCTCGCCGCCCACGACGCCCCCTCGCCGCTGGTGACGGCGGTGGCCCGGGCCGCCGAGGTGGCCATGCCCGCCCCCGTCGGCACGGTGGGGGCCACCCTGCCGCCCGTCGCCCTGCCGGCGCTCGCCCCGCCCGGCGACGCCGCCCCCCCGGCGACCACCGCCGCCCCGCTCACCGTGCCGGGCGTGTCGGTCCCCGGCGTCGAGGCCACCGTCCCGCCCGTCGAGGTCACCGTGCCCAGCGCGCCCCCGCCCGCCGCCGCCCCGCCGGCCACGCCCCGCCCGCCGGGGACCGGGGCGTACCTGGGCCTCGGCACGTGGGTGGACGTGTACGACTGGAGCATCACCTTCTCCCGCAACGGGCCGCCGGCCGTCTCGCCGGCCGACGTGGACCGCATGGTGGAGGCCGGGGTCCAGACCCTCTACATCCAGGCGTCGAAGCACGACGCCCCCACCGACGTGCTCGAGCCCGAGCTGCTCCAGGCCCACATCGATCGGGCCAAGAAGCGGGGCCTCGAGGTCGTGGCGTGGTACCTGCCCACGCTGGTGGACGTGGGGCGCGACCTCCAGCGCCTCCAGGCCATCGCCGCCCTGCGCGGCATCGACGGGATCGCCGTCGACATCGAGGCCCGCAACGTGGCCGACGTGAACGTGCGCAACGACCGGCTGGTGGAGCTCAGCGCCGCCCTGCGCCGGGCCCTGCCGGGTCGCACGATCGGCGGCATCGTGCTTCCCCCGGTGGTGCTCGAGGTGGTCAACCCGGCGTTCTGGCCGGCGTTCCCCTACCGGGAGATCGCCCCCTACTACGACGTGTGGATGACGATGGGGTACTGGACCAACCGCAAGGCCCGTTCCGGGTACCGCGATGCCTACCGCTACACCAAGGAGAACGTCGACCGGCTGCGCAACAACCTGGGCCAGCCCGACGCGCCCGTCCACCCCATCGGCGGCATCGGCCACTCCATGAGCGCGGCCGACGTGGAGGGCTACAAGCGGGCCGTCACCGACGTCCGGGGCATCGGGGGCAGCATCTACGACTGGGACACGACCGACCCGGCCCGGTGGGCCAGCCTGCGGTCGATGCGCCTCAACTGAGCCCCCGCCGCACCGCCGGGTGGGGCAGCGGCGTCCCCGGCCCGGCCGCCCGGGCGTCGAGGTAGGCGGCCAGGCGGGCGTAGACGGCGGCGCCCACCAGCTCGGCCAGCTCGTCGCCCATCTCCCGGTAGACCGGCTCGGAGCCGACGAACGCCTCGGGCGCCTCGGTGCACCACCAGTGGAACTCGGCGCCGCCGGCGCCCCAGTGGCGCCGGTCCCACTGGGTCACCCTCGAGGTGACGTGGCCGTCGTCGGCCACCGTGTCCTCCCGCCGCAGCGGGAGCTGCCAGCACACGTCGGGCTTGAGCTCGAGCGGCCGCCGGCCCCCGTCCACGGCCGCCACGTGCAGGGCGCAGCCCGGCCCCCGGGCGAACCCGGGCCGGTTGAGGAAGATGCAGGCGCCGTCGACCAGGCGGGTGGCGACCTCCCCCGACCGGTTCGCCTTCACCACCCCCCGCCGCCGCCCCTGGGCGCGGTGCTGCCACTGGTCGGCGGTGAGGGTGGCGGCCGCCGCCCGGACCCGGGCCACGTCCTCCTCGCCGGTGAAGTGGGCGCCGTACGAGCAGCACCCCTGGACCAGCTCGGGGGCCGGTCCGGTGAGGACCCCCTGGCAGCCCCGCCCGAAGATGCAGGTCCAGGGGCTGAGCAGGAAGGTGGCGTCGAAGACCCAGGTGCGGTCCTCGTCGGGGTCCTCGAAGCTCACCCACTCGTGGGCGTCGTCGGGGACGGCGGTCGGCGGCGCCCCCCGGCGGTCAGCCACGGGCGGGGGCCAGGGCGCCCAGCTCCCGCCACAGCTCGCCGGCGGCCAGCAGCCCCTTCCAGAACTGGTCGAGCACCAGGCGCTCGTCGGGGGCGTGGAAGCCGTCGTCGAGCAGCCCCACGCCCAGGTACAGCACGGGCGCCCCGAGGACGCGCCCCAGCGCCTCCTGGGGGCCGCTGCCCCCCTCCCGGGTGAGCAGGGGCGCCTTGCCCCACACCCGCTCGATGGCACGGGCCAGGGCGCCGACGGCGGGGTGGTCGGCGGGGGTGAGGGCGGGGGCGACGGCGCCCAGGGGGGTGACGGCCACGTCCACGCCGTCGGGCACCCGGGCGGCCAGCCAGTCGGTGAAGGACCGGGCCACCTTGGCGGGGTCCTGGTCAGCGACCAGCCGGAAGGTGACCTTGGCGTTGCCGTGGGCGGGGACGACGGTCTTGATGCCGTCGCCGCCGTAGCCGCAGGTGAGCCCCACCACCTCGCAGGTGGGGCGGGTCCACACCCGCTCCAGCGTCGAGCGCCCGGCCTCGCCGGCAAGGGCCCGCACGCCGGCCTTGGCCTTCCAGTCCTCGGCGTCGAAGGGCAGCAGGCGCAACGACGCCTCCTCGGCCTCCGTCAGCGGCCGCACGTCGTCGTAGAAGCCGGGCAGGGCCACCCGCCCGTCGGCGTCGTGCAGGCCCGCCACCAGGCGGGCCAGCAGGTGGGCGGGGTTGGGGACCGAGCCGCCGAACACGCCGGAGTGGAGGTCGACGGTCCCCGTCCGCACGGTGACGTCGAAGGCCGCCAGGCCCCGCATGCCCATGCACATGGAGGGCACGTCGGGCGCCCACATGGTGGTGTCCGACACCACCACCGCGTCGCACGCCAGCCGCTCGCGCTCCGCGACCAGGAGCTGCTCGAAGTGGGGGCTGGCGACCTCCTCCTCGCCCTCGACGAGGAACTTGACGTTGACCGGCAGCCGCCCGTGGCCGGCCAGCAGGCCCCGTACCGCCTCGATCTGGTAGAGGACCTGCCCCTTGTCGTCCACCGCGCCCCGGGCCCGCAGCTGGCCGTCCACCGCCACCGGCTCGAACGGCGGGGAGCTCCAGGCGCCGAGGGGCTCGACGGGCTGGACGTCGTGGTGGCCGTAGACGAGGGCCGTCGGGGCGCCGGGGCCGGCGTGGAGCCAGTCGCCGTACACCGACGGGGCGCCCGCCGTCTCCAGCACCTCCACGTGCTCCAGGCCGGCCTCGGCCAGGAGCCGGGCGGCCAGCTCGGAGCCGGTCGCCGCGGCGTGCCGCTCGACGAGCCCGCGCACGGTCGCGACGTCGTCGGCGGAGAGCTCCTCGAGGTCGACCATGCCGCCGTTCAACCGCCGCTCGAACCCGCCGTCCGCGTCGAGGACGTAGGCGATGCCGCCGCTCATGCCGGCCGCGAAGTTCCGGCCGGTCGGGCCGAG
>JBKHXC010000095.1:0-9158 GCA_046566225.1 Acidimicrobiia bacterium | reverse complement strand
CGCCGAGCTGGGGGGCCTTCGGCGTCACGATCCAACTCGATCGAATGGAGTGAGCGAAGGGAACGAATGAGGTCGAGGTACTAGCCTCCGCGCCCGTGGCCAGGGAACCCGGCGAGGTAGGGCCGCGCCGCTGGGCCCGCCGGCTGCTCATCGGCGCCAACGTCCTCGTCGCCCTCTGCCTGGTGGCCACCGGCCTCACCTACGCCTACCTGAAGTGGCAGTTCGGCAAGGTCGACAAGATCGACTTCGCCTGCGACGTGCTCCGCAACTGCGGCGACGACGACCCCGGCCGCCCCATGAACGTCCTGCTGGTGGGGTCGGACAGCCGGGCCGAGATCTCCCCCGAGGAGCAGGAGCAGTTCGGCACCGAGCAGGACGCCGGCGGCCAGCGCAGCGACACGATCATCCTCCTCCACGTCGACCCCGAGGCCGAGAAGGCCCGGCTGATGTCCATCCCCCGGGACCTCTCGGTGCCCATCTCGGGCAGCGACGACCGCCGCCCCCGCCGGATCAACACGGCGTTCGCCCAGGGCCCCGAGGTCCTCATCGCCACCATCCGCGACCAGCTCGGCATCGAGATCGACCACTACGCCCAGGTGGACTTCAACGGCTTCCGGGGCATCGTGGACGCCATCGGCGGCGTCGACATGTACTTCCCGTCCCCCGTGCGCGACCCGGTGTCGGGCCTGAACGTCGCCCAGCCCGGCTGCGTGCACCTGGACGGCGACCGCGCCCTCGCCTTCGTGCGCAGCCGCAACTACCAGTACCAGGACGGCGGCAGGTGGCGGGTGGACGGCACCGCCGACCTGGGCCGCATCGAGCGCCAGCAGACCTTCATCCGCCGGGTCATCGGCAAGGCGTCGGAGGTGGGGCGCAACCCGGTGCGGCTCAACTCCATCATCAACAGCGCGGTGCCCAACGTGAAGATCGACTCGGCGTTCTCCACCAAGGACATGCTGCGGCTGGCCAAGCGGTTCCGCTCGCTGGAGCCCGACGCCGTCGAGATGCTCCCCCTCCCCACCTACGGAGCCCGGGAGGGCGGGGCCTCGGTGCTCAAGCTCAAGCAGCCGGAGGCCAGCCAGATCGTCGAGCGCTTCGTCGGCGGCGCCGACCCCGAGGCGGGGCCGCCGCCGGCGGTGCTGCCGGGCACGGTGCGGGTCCGGGTCCTCAACGGCACGGGCACCGGCGGCCAGGCCGGCGCCGCCGCCGAGGCCCTGCGGGCGGCCAACTTCTCCGTCTCGGCCACCGGCGACGCCGACAACTTCGAGTACCGGCGCACCGTGATCCGCTACGCCGGCGGCCAGCTCCCCAAGGCCGAGCTGCTCCAGGCCTACGTGGACGGGCCGACCCAGCTGCGGGAGGACTCGGCCCTGCGGGGCGGCGACCTGGTCCTGGTCACCGGCGCCGGGTTCAACGGGATCCGGGAGGCGCCGGGCCGGGCGGCGTCCACCACCACCCCGCCCACCACCGCCGCGCCGGCGGCCACGACCACGGCGGCGCCCGCCCCGGCGGAGCCGGAGTGCTGAGAGCGAGGAGGAGGACACCGTGAAGGGGCTGATCCTGTCGGGCGGCGCCGGCACCCGGCTGCGCCCGATCACCTACACCAGCGCCAAGCAGCTGGTGCCGGTGGCCAACAAGCCCATCCTGTTCTACGGGCTGGAGGACATGGCCGCCGCCGGCATCACCGAGATCGGCATCGTCATCGGCGACACGGGCGACGAGATCAAGGCGGCGGTGGGCGACGGGTCCCGGTGGGGGCTGGACGTCACCTACCTGCCCCAGGAGGCGCCCCTGGGGCTGGCCCACTGCGTGCTGATCGCCCGGGACTTCCTGGGCGACGAGGACTTCGTGATGTACCTGGGCGACAACCTGCTCCAGCAGGGGCTGCGCGAGTTCGTCGAGCACTTCGAGGCCGACCGCCACGACGTGGCCGCCCAGATCCTGCTGTGCAAGGTGCCCGACCCCCAGCGCTTCGGCGTGGCCGAGCTGGACGCCGGCGGGGAGGTGGTGCGCCTGGTCGAGAAGCCGACCGAGCCGCCGTCGGACCTGGCCCTGGTCGGCATCTACCTGTTCGACCACCACATCCACGACGCGGTGCGGGCCATCGAGCCGTCGGCCCGGGGGGAGCTGGAGATCACCGACGCCATCCAGGCCCTGCTGGAGGGCGGCCACCGCGTGCGGGCCCAGGTCCTCGACGGGTGGTGGATCGACACCGGCAAGCTCACCCCCCTGCTGGAGGCCAACCGGCTGATCCTGGAGATGCTGGACCGGCGCATCGCCGGCTCGGTCGACGACGCCAGCCGCATCGACGGCCGGGTGGTGGTGCAGCCGGGCGCCGAGGTCGTCCGCTCCACCGTGCGGGGGCCGGCCATCATCGGCGAGGGCACCCGCATCGTGGACTCCTACGTCGGCCCCTTCACCGCCGTCTACCACGACTGCCTGGTCGAGGGCTCCGAGGTGGAGCACTCGGTGGTGCTCGAGCACAGCCGGATCGTCGGCGCCGGGCGGCTCATCGACTCGCTGATCGGCCGCCAGGTGGAGGTCACCCGCAGCGCCGAGCGGCCGGTGGCCAACCGGCTGGTCCTCGGCGACCACAGCGTCGTCGACCTCGGGTGAGCCGGTAGCCTCCCCGTGTGAACCCCACCGGCTCCCCACTCACAGACCGCCCATCGCCCCTGGCGGGGCGGCCTGCGAACGATGAGAGTCGCCGCCCGGCCCGCGGCGGTGCGGACCGGTGAGGCTGCTCGTCACCGGCGGCGCCGGGTTCATCGGGTCCAACTACGTCCGCCACGTGCTGGCCACCACCGACGACGAGGTCACCGTCTTCGACCTGCTGACCTACGCCGGCAACCTGGCCACCCTGGCCGACGTCGAGGACGACCCCCGGTACCGCTTCGTCAAGGGCGACGTCTGCGACCGGGAGGCGGTCGAGCAGGCCATGGCCGGCCACGACGCCGTGGTCCACTTCGCGGCCGAGAGCCACGTCGACCGCTCCATCGTCAGCCCCGACGAGTTCGTGCACACCAACTGCCAGGGGACCAACGTGGTCCTCGACGTGGCCCGCCGCCTGGGGGTGGGGCGGGTCCTGCACGTCTCCACCGACGAGGTGTACGGCTCGGTGGAGGTGGGGTCGTCGCTGGAGTCGGACGCCCTGGCGCCCCGCTCGCCGTACAGCGCGTCCAAGGCCGGCTCCGACCTCATCGCCCTGTCGTACTTCACGACCTACGGCGTGCCGGTCATGGTGACCCGCTCGTCGAACAACTTCGGGCCCTACCAGTACCCGGAGAAGGTCATCCCCCTGTTCGTGACCAACCTTCTCGACGGCCTCCCCGTGCCCCTCTACGGCGACGGGATGAACGTGCGCGACTGGTGCTACGTGGACGACAACTGCGCGGCGGTGGACGTCGTGCTGCGCCGGGGGCGGCCGGGGGAGGTCTACAACGTGGGCGGGGGCAACGAGGTGCCGAACCGGGCGCTGGTCGACAAGATCCTCGCCCTGGTGGGCGCCGACGAGTCGATGGTGAGCTACGTCCCCGACCGGCTGGGCCACGACCGGCGCTACTCGGTCGACTGCTCCAAGGTCCGGGCCCTTGGCTGGGCACCGGCCCGGCGCCTGGACGAGGCCCTGGCCGCCACCGTGGAGTGGTACCGCGCCAACCGCTGGTGGTGGGAGCCGCTGAAGTGATCGCCCCCGGTCGCCCCCGCCGCCCGCCGCTCCGGGCCGGCCCCCGGTGAGGGTCCTCCTCACCGGGGGGTCGGGCCAGCTCGGCACCGAGCTGGTGGCCGCCTTCTCCTCCCACGAGGTGGTGGCGCCCGACCGCAGGGTGCTGGACCTCGCCTCCCGGGACTCGGTGCTCCAGTCGGTCACCTCCGCCGTCCCCGACGTGGTGGTGCACGCCGGGGCGTGGGCGGACGTGGACGGCTGCGAGCGCGACCCCGACCGGGCCCTGCAGGTCAACGCCCTGGGCACCCGGCACGTGGCCGAGGCGGCCCGCATCGTGGGGGCCCGGGTGGTGTACGTGTCGACCGACTACGTCTTCGCCGGCGACGCCAACCGGCCCTACACCGAGTGGGACGCCCCCGGCCCCCTCTCGGCCTACGGGCGCTCGAAGCTGGGCGGGGAGCACGAGCTGGGCCCCGACGCCACGATCGTCCGTACGGCGTGGGTGTGCGGGCGGGCGGGGCGGAACTTCGTGAAGACGATGCTCTCGGCGGCGGCGCCGGCGCCGCCCCAGGGCCTCGCCGTGGTGGACGACCAGCACGGGTGCCCCACCTTCGCCGACGACCTGGCCGCCGCCATCGTCCGGCTCACCGTGGCCCGCCTGCCCGGCACGTTCCACGTGACCAACCAGGGCCGGACCACCTGGTTCGGGTTCGCGCGCGACATCCTGGCCGCCGCCGGCCTGGACCCCGCCCTGGTGCGGCCCATCGCCACCGCCGACCTCCGGCCCGCCCGCCCGGCTCCCCGCCCGGCGTGGGCGGTGCTGGACAACGCCGCCCTGCGCCTGTCCGGTCTCCCGCTGCTGCCGCACTACCGCCAGTCGCTGGAGCGCCTCGTCGCCTCCCTCCTCGAGCGCCGGGCGGCGGCCGCCCACCGCGCGCCGTGAGCCGCTCGTGAGCCGCGTCGCCGTGGTCGGGACGGGCTACGTCGGCCTCACGACCGGCGCCTACCTGGCCCACCTGGGCCACGACGTGGTCTGCGCCGACGTGGTGCCCGACAAGGTGGAGCGCCTCAACCGCGGCGAGATCCCCATCTTCGAGGCGGGCCTGGAGGACCTGGTCCGGGAGGGGCTGGACGGCCACCGCCTGTCGTTCGTCCTCGGCGCCGAGGCGGCGGTGCGCGACGCCGAGTTCGTGTTCCTGTGCGTCCCCACCCCCCAGGGTGACGACGGAGCGGCGGACATGACCTACGTGCAGGCGGCCGCCCGCCAGATCGGGCCCGCGCTGGCCAGCGACGCCGTCGTGGTCAACAAGTCCACGGTGCCCGTCGGCTCCACCCTGGTGGTCGAGCAGGCGCTGGGCCGCGACGACGTGGCCGTCGTGTCCAACCCCGAGTTCCTCCGCGAGGGCTCGGCGGTCCACGACTGCCTGCACCCGGACCGCATCGTCATCGGCAGCGTGGACCACCGGGCCGCCATGCGGGTGGCGGCGCTGTTCGAGCGCCTGGAGGCGCCGCTGATCGTCACCGACCCGGCGTCGGCGGAGACCATCAAGTACGCGTCGAACGCCTTCCTGGCCACCAAGGTGTCGTTCGTCAACGCCATCGCCAACCTGTGCGAGGCGGTGGGCGCCGACGTGCGCGAGGTGGTGCTGGGCATGGGCTACGACAAGCGCATCGGCTTCGAGTTCCTGAAGCCGGGGCCCGGCTGGGGCGGGTCGTGCTTCCCCAAGGACACCCGGGCGCTGGTGCGCATCGGCGACGACGCCGGGTACGACTTCAGCCTCCTGCGGGGCGTGGTGGCGGTGAACGAGCAGCAGTACGAGCGGGTCGTCGCCAAGGTGGAGCGCATGGTCGGCGGGTCGGTCGCCGGCACCGCGGTCGCCGCCTGGGGGCTGACGTTCAAGGCCCGCACCGACGACACCCGCGACTCGCCGGCGGTGGAGGTCATCCGCCGCCTCGCCGCCCGCGGCGCCGCCGTGCGGGCCTACGACCCGGCCGCCTCGCCGGCGGGGCTGGACGACATCGCCCGGGTGGGGGACCCCTACGCGGCCTGCGAGGGCGCCGGCGTGCTGGTGGTGCTCACCGAGTGGGACGACTTCCGCTGGCTGGACCTCGACAAGGTCCGCGACGCCATGGCCCACCCCCGCATCGTCGACGCCCGCAACCTGCTCGACCCCGCCGGGGCCCGGCGCAAGGGGTTCGCCTACGAGGGGATGGGCCGGTGAGGGTGGTGGTGACGGGCGCCGCCGGCTTCCTCGGCTCCCACCTGTGCGACCGGCTGGTGGGGCGGGGCGACGAGGTGGTGGCCATCGACAACCTGCTCACCGGCCGCCTCGACAACCTGGCCCACCTCTTCGGCGACGCCCGGTTCTCCTTCCAGCACCACGACGTGTCCGACTACGTGCACGTGGCCGGGCCGGTCGACGCCGTCCTCCACTTCGCCAGCCCCGCCAGCCCGGCCGACTTCGACCGCATGCCCATCCAGATCCTCAAGGTGGGCAGCCGCGGCACGCACCACCTCCTGGGCCTGGCCAAGGACAAGGGCGCCCGCTTCCTCCTGGCGTCCACCAGCGAGGTCTACTGCGACCCCCTCGTCCACCCCCAGGCCGAGGACTACTGGGGCAACGTCAACCCCGTCGGCCCCCGGGGCGTGTACGACGAGGCCAAGCGCTTCGCCGAGGCCATGACGATGGCCTACCACCGCTACCACGGCGTGGACGTGCGCATCGCCCGCATCTTCAACACCTTCGGCCCCCGCATGCGGGCCGACGACGGCCGGGCGGTGTCCAACCTCCTCGTCCAGGCCATCCAGGGCAAGCCGTTGACGGTCTACGGCGACGGCTCGCAGACCCGCAGCTTCTGCTACGTCGACGACGAGGTCCGCGGCCTGCTGGGCCTGCTGGACTGCGACCACGCGGGGCCGGTCAACGTCGGCAACCCGGCCGAGCACACCGTGCTGGAGCTGGCCCGGCTGGCCGTGGAGGTGACCGGCTCGGCCTCGGAGGTCGTCTTCGAGCCCCTGCCGGTGGACGACCCCGCCCGCCGCCGCCCCGACATCACCCTGGCCCGCCGGCTCTTCGGCTGGGAGCCCGAGGTCGACCTGCGCACCGGGCTGGCCCGCACCGCCGCCTGGCTCGAGGAGGCGCTGGCCGGTGGCGGCTGAGCCGGGCACCGACGGCCACCGCGCCCGGGCGCCCTCCTACCGGCGCCTGTCGGTCCTGGTCCCCGTGTACAACGAGCGCACCACCGTGGGCGAGATCCTGCGGCGCATGCGCCGGGTCGAGCTGCCCGGGGACCTCGACCTGGAGATCGTGGTGGTCGACGACGGGTCCACCGACGGGACCGACAAGGTGCTCTCCGCCATCGAGGACTCCACCGTCCTGGTGCTGCGCCACGACGCCAACCGGGGCAAGGCGGCCTGCATCCGCACCGCCCTGGCCCGGGCGCGGGGCGACGTGGTCCTCATCCAGGACGCCGACCTCGAGTACGACCCCGAGGACTGGCCCGCCCTGCTCGCCCCCCTGCTGCGGGGCACGGCCCAGGTCGTCTACGGCAGCCGCTTCCTGGGCGCCCGGCGCACCACCACCTACGCCACCCACCTCGGGAACCGGTTCCTCTCCCTGGTCACCGACGTGCTCTACAACACCAACCTGTCGGACGTGGAGACGTGCTACAAGCTGTTCGACCGCACGGTGCTGGACTCCATCACCATCGAGTCGGAGCGCTTCGAGTTCGAGCCCGAGGTCACCGCCAAGCTGCTCCGCGCCGGCGTGCGCATCTACGAGGTGCCCATCTCCTTCGCCGGGAGGGAGGACGGCGAGGGGCGCAAGTACGAGCCCCGCGACACCTGGCGGGCGCTGCGGGCGCTGGTCCGCTACCGCTTCGCCCGCCCCGGGCACCCCCGGTGAGCACGGAACCCACGGTCAGCGCCGTCGTCGTCAACTTCAACGCCCGCGACCACCTTCTGGAGTGCGTGCGCAGCCTGCGGGCCGAGGGCATCGAGGACGTGGTGGTGGCCGACAACGACTCGTCGGACGGCTCGACGTGGGCCCTGGCGGCGTCGGACCCCGACGCCCGCGTCGTCGGCACCGGCGCCAACCTGGGCTACGGGGCGGCCGCCAACCGGGGGGCGGCGGTGGCGACCGGTGAGCTCCTGCTGGTGTGCAACTCCGACGTGGTGGTCGAGCCCGGAACGGTGAAGGCCCTGGCCGGCGCCCTGGCCGGCGGCGACCGCGTCGGCATCGTCGGGCCGGCGGTGGAGAACGTGGACGGGACCCTCTACCCGTCGCCCCGCCGCTTCCCCGACCTGGCGGTGGCGGTGGGCCACGCCTTCCTGGGGCGGGTCGCCCCCGGCAACCGGTTCACCCGCCGGTACCGGATGCTCGACTTCGACCGGGCCCGGCCGGCGGCGGTCGACTGGGTGTCGGGCGCCTGCTTCCTCGCCCGGCGGCGCGCCTGGGAGGAGGTGGGCGGCTTCGACGAGGCGTACTTCATGTACGTCGAGGACGTCGACCTGTGCTGGCGGGCCCGCCGGGCGGGCTGGGAGGTGGCCTTCGAGCCGGCGGCCCGGGTCGTCCACGTCCAGGGCGTCTCCAGCGACCAGGCGCCCTACCGGATGATCGTGGAGCACCACCGCTCGCTCCTGCGCTTCTACCGGCGCACGGCGAACGGCGCCCGGGCGGCGCTGGCGCCGGCGGTGGCGGCCGGGCTGGCCGTGCGGGCCGCCGTGGAGTGCGCCCGTCGGTCCCTGGACGCGCTGAAGGCACGGTAGCTTCGACCCCATGGGCAAGGCTTCGAGCAACAAGAAGGTGTCGCGGGCGGCCAGCACCGGGGGCGGCCGCACCGCCCGCGGGGCGCGGCCGTGGGGGTGGTACGGGGCGATGACCATGGTGGTCGTCCTCGGGAGCCTGCTGGTCTTCACCAGCCGCAACGAGCGCCAGGCGGCCTCCAACCCCCTCAAGTCGGAGAAGCCCCGCCCGCCGGCGCCCGGCAAGAACTTCCCGGGCGACCACTGGCACGCCGCCTACGGCATCTACATCTGCGACGAGTTCGTCCCCCCCATCCAGAGCGACCGCGACCCCAGCGGCATCCACACCCACAACGACGGCGTGATCCACATCCACCCCTTCACCCGGGCCGTGTCCGGGCGCAACGCCACCTTCGGCGTGTTCGCCGACACCGTGGGCCTGGAGGTCTCCGGTGACTCCATCCGGGTGCCGGGGGGCAGCCGGTACGAGAACGGCGACACCTGCGAGGGCCAGGACGAGGAGGGCGAGCTCCGGGTCTTCCTGAACGGCGACGAGCGGACCGGCGACCCGAAGAAGATCCGCCTGCGCGACCGCGACCTGGTGGTCCTCGCCTTCGCGCCGTCGGGAGCCGACGTTCCCAAGGAGCCGCCGTCGGCCAGCCAGCTCGACAACCTGAGCGACGTGTCGCCCGTCTCCAACCCCGAGGCGTCCGTCCCCGAGGGCTCCGTCCCCGAGGGGGCCGGCGCCGC
>JBKHXC010000094.1:0-3256 GCA_046566225.1 Acidimicrobiia bacterium | reverse complement strand
GGCCGGGCCCATGAGCGCCACCGCGCCGGGCGGGGCTAGGGCCCCCGCCTCGGCGAGGAGGCCGGGGCTGGGGCCCCGGCCGGGCCCATGAGCGCCACCGCGCCGGGCGGGGCTGGGGCCCCCGCCTCGGCGAGGAGGCCGGGGCTGGGGCCCCGGCCGGGCCCATGAGCTTCGACACCGTCCTGGTCGTCGACTTCGGCGCCCAGTACGCCCAGCTCATCGCCCGGCGGGTGCGCGAGGCCCACGTGTACTCCGAGATCGTCCCCCACACCATGCCGGTGGCCGACATGGTCGCCCGGCGCCCGGCGGCGGTGATCTGCAGCGGCGGTCCCAAGTCGGTCCACGTCGACGGTGCGCCCACCGTCGACCCCGCCCTGTACGACACCGGCGTGCCCGTGCTCGGGATCTGCTACGGCGCCCAGCTCCTGGCCCGCCAGCTCGGCGGCGAGGTGTCGCGCACCGGGCGGGGGGAGTACGGGCGCACGGCCATGACGGTGGTGGACGGCTCCGCCCTCTTCGCCGACCTGCCCCTCGAGCAGGACGTGTGGATGAGCCACTTCGACTCCATCGCCACCCCGCCCGCCGGCTTCCGGGTCGTGGCCACCACCGGCGACGCCGTGGCCGCCATCGAGGACCCGGCCCGGCGCCTCTACGGCGTCCAGTTCCACCCCGAGGTGGCGCACACCCCGCGGGGCCAGGAGGTGCTCAAGCACTTCCTGTACGACGTGGCCGGGTGCCGGCCGTCGTGGACGATGACGTCGGTCATCGAGCAGCAGGTCGCCGGCATCCGGGCCCAGGTGGGCGGCGAGAAGGTGATCTGCGGGTTGTCGGGCGGGGTCGACTCGGCCGTCGCCGCCGCCCTGGTGCACAAGGCGGTGGGCGAGAACCTCACGTGCGTGTTCGTCGACACCGGGCTCATGCGGGCCGGCGAGGCCGAGCAGGTGGAGGACACGTTCCGCCGCCAGTTCGGCGTCGACCTGGTCCACGTCAAGGCGGCCGACCGCTTCGTGGAGGCCCTGAACGACGTCATCGACCCCGAGCGCAAGCGCAAGATCATCGGCGAGACGTTCATCCGGGTCTTCGAGGAGGTGGCCAAGGACCTCCAGGACGCCCGCTTCCTGGTCCAGGGCACCCTCTACCCGGACATCATCGAGTCGGGCACCAGGGACGCCGCCCGCATCAAGAGCCACCACAACGTGGGGGGCCTTCCCGACGACATGGACTTCGAGCTGGTCGAGCCCCTGCGCAACCTGTTCAAGGACGAGGTGCGGGCGGTGGGCGAGGAGCTGGGCCTGCCCGAGGAGATCGTCTGGCGCCAGCCCTTCCCGGGGCCGGGCCTGGCCGTGCGCATCGTGGGCACGGTCACGCCCGAGCGCCTGGAGGTCCTGCGGGCGGCCGACTCGGTGGTGCTCCAGGAGATGCGCCGGGCCGGCCTGGAGCGCCAGGTGTGGCAGAGCTTCGCCGTGCTGATCGCCGTGCGCACGGTGGGGGTGATGGGCGACGAGCGGACCTACGCCTACCCGATCGTCATCCGGGCCGTCACCTCCGACGACGCCATGACCGCCGACTGGGCCCGCATCCCCTACGAGGTGCTCGAGCGCATGTCCAGCCGCATCATCAACGAGGTCCCGGGCGTGAACCGGGTGGCCTTCGACATCACGTCGAAGCCGCCGGGCACCATCGAGTGGGAGTAGCCGGCGGCGGCCGCCCTTGACCGCCGCCTCCGGGCTCTGCGACGCTCGACCGATGGCCCCCGATGCGGCCCCCCCCCGAGCGGCGGACGTCGACGTGCTCCCCGTCCTGCGGGCCCTGGCCGATCCCAAGCGGTTCCGGCTGCTCGCCGCCCTGCGGGCCAGGGAGCGCTGCGTGCGCGACCTGGTGGACGGCGAGTCCCTGCCCCAGCCCCTGGTGAGCCACCACCTCGGCGTCCTGGTGCGCGCCGGGCTGGTGCGCAGCCGGCGGGCCGACGGGTTCACCCTCTACGCCGTCGACCCCGACGGCCTGGCCGCCGCCCGCTCGGCCCTGGCCGACCTGCTCGACCCCGCCGCCCTGGCCCCGGTCGCCCTCCCCGGGGGCAACCAGGGCTGCTGCGCCGGCTGAGGAGGACGCCGGGCGGCCCCGGCCATGGGCGCCGGCTGCGTCCATCCCGCCGGCACCGCCGCGGCCGGTGTCACCGCGGCCGGCGCGGTGGTGGAATGGGCCGATGCCCGATCGCCGCCGCGTCCTCCTTCGCCCTCGTCGCCTGGCCGCCGGCGCCACCGCCGGGGCCCTGGCCCTGGTGGCCGCCGCCGCCCTCCCGGCCCACGCCGGGGTGGCGGCCGTCCGGCCCGACAACCGGCCCACCCCGCTGGCCGGTGTCGACAACGGCCACGTCCCCGCCGACCGCCTGGTCACCGTGGCGCCGGGCTGCCGGGTGGCACGGGAGGCGGGCCCCAGCCTGGCCCTGCTCGTCCGCATGGCCGCCGGGGCCGGCGTCCGCCTGGGCGCCCGGGACTGCTACCGGCCCCTGGACGGGCAGCTGGCGGCGGCCGCCGCCTGGACCGCCCGCGGCAACAGCGCCTGCGCGGCGGCGCCGGCCACCCACCCCGACGGGCGGCCCCGGGGCACGTCGATGCACGGGTGGGGCAAGGCGGTGGACGTCTCCGAGCCGGGGCGGGTCACCTTCTCCTCCCCCGGCTACCGCTTCCTCGCCGCCCGGGCGGCGGCGGTGGGGTGGAACCACCCGGGCTGGGCGGCGCCGGGCGGCGGGCCCTGCCCCGAGCCGTGGCACTGGGAGTGGGTGGGCGACGGCGGCGCCCTGGGAGGCGACCCGGTCCGGGCCGACGTGGTCGCCCTGCTGGCGGCGGCCGACGACCGCGGGTACGCGTCGGTGACGGGCCTGGGCACGGTGCGTCCCCGGGGCAGCGCCCGCTCGTCGGGCGGCGCCGGCTCCGTCCCGTTGAGCTGGGTGGTGGTGGGGGCGGCGGCCGCGCCCGGCGGGGGCGGGCACTGGCTGGTGGCGGGCGACGGCGGCATCTTCGCCTTCGGCGACGCCGCCTTCCACGGCAGCACCGGCGGCCGCCGCCTCAACGCCCCCGTCATCGGGATGGCCCCCACCCCCGACGGCGGCGGGTACTGGCTGGTGGCGGCCGACGGCGGGGTGTTCAGCTTCGGCAACGCCGCCTTCCACGGCAGCACCGGCGGCCTGCGGCTCAACTCCCCGGTGGTGGGGATGGCGCCGGCACCCGACGGCGGGGGCTACTGGCTGCTGGCGGCC
>JBKHXC010000093.1:0-6305 GCA_046566225.1 Acidimicrobiia bacterium | reverse complement strand
TCACCAAGGCGGCGGACGTGGGCGCCGACCTGGTGGGCAAGGTGGAGGCCGGCATCCCCGAGGACGACCCCCGCAACCCGGCCACCATCGCCGACAACGTGGGCGACAACGTGGGCGACTGCGCCGGGATGGCGGCCGACCTGTTCGAGAGCTACGAGGTCACCCTGGTCGCCTCCATCATCCTGGGCGTGGCCGCCTTCGCGTCCATCGGCCAGAACCCGGCCCTCGGCCTGGTGTTCCCGGTGGTGGCCCGGGCCATCGGGGTGCTGGCGTCGATCGTCGGCGTCTACGCCGTGCGGGCCACCGGCAAGGACAAGTCGGCCATGGCGCCCATCAACCGCGGGTTCCTCACCGCCGGCCTGCTCACCGTGGTCGGCACCTTCCTGGTCGCCCAGTTCTACGTCGGCAACCTGCGGGTCTTCTGGGCCGTGGTCATCGGGCTGGTGCTGGCCCAGGTGGTGAGCCGCCTCACCGAGTACTTCACCTCCACCGAGACGGCGCCCGTGCGGGAGATCGCCGAGGCGGCCCGCACCGGCCCCGCCACCACCGTCCTGTCCGGCGTCTCGTCGGGCCTGGAGAGCTCGGTGTGGGCCATCGTGGCCATCGCCGCCGCCATCGGCGTGGGCATCGGGCTGGGCGAGGGAAACATCCAGTTCTCCTTCTACCTGGTGGCCCTCACCGGCATGGGCATGCTGGCCACCACCGGCGTCGTGGTCTCCGAGGACACCTTCGGACCGGTGGCCGACAACGCGGCGGGCATCGCCGAGATGTCGGGCGAGTTCGAGGGCGAGCCCCAGCGGATCATGGTGAGCCTCGACGCGGTGGGAAACACCACCAAGGCGGTCACCAAGGGCTTCGCCATCGGCTCGGCCGTCATCGCCGCCGTGGCCCTGTTCGCCAGCTTCATCGAGACCATCGGCTCCGAGCTCGGGATCGACGAGGTGGGATCGGCGCTGTTCCGCAACCCGCTCACCCAGATCAACGTGGCCGACCCCAAGACCTTCATCGGCCTGCTGATCGGGGGGTCGGTGCCGTTCCTGTTCAGCGCCCTGGCCATCCGGGCGGTGGGCCGCACCGCCGGCACGGTGGTCCAGGAGGTCCGCCGCCAGTTCGCCGACGGCAAGATCATGGCCGGCACCAAGCGCCCCGACTACGGCCCCGTGATCGACATCTGCACGGCCGCCTCGCTGCGGGAGCTGGCCACCCCCGCCCTGCTGGCCGTGCTGACCCCGGTGATCATCGGCTTCGGCATCAACTTCTACGCCCTGGGGGCCTTCCTGGCCGCCGTCATCGTCACCGGCCAGCTCATGGCCAACTTCCTGTCCAACTCGGGCGGCGCCTGGGACAACGCCAAGAAGTACATCGAGGACGGCCACGAGGGCGGCAAGGGATCGGAGGCCCACAAGGCGGCCGTCATCGGCGACACGGTGGGCGACCCGTTCAAGGACACGGCCGGCCCGGCGCTGAACCCGCTGATCAAGGTGATGAACCTGGTGTCGCTGCTGATCCTGCCGGCGGTGATCAACCTCCAGGACAACGACGCCGCCCGCTACACGGTGGCGGCTCTCGCCCTGGTCGTCCTGGCCGGCGCCATCGCCTTCTCCAAGCGCCGGTCGGGCGGCATCTCGGCCTCGTCGGAGGCGGCGGCCTCCGCCGTCGGGCCGGCGCCCGGCCACGCCGTCGCCGACGGCGACCCGCCGTTGAAGCTGGCCGTCGACGCGCTCGACCGGTGGATCTACGACCTGGGCGACGAGGACGCCGACCTGCGGGCCCAGCTGCGAGCCGCACGGTCGGCCCTGGGCGCCGGCGGCGACGGCGCCGAGGGCCGGGCCCCGTCCCGCACCTGAGGCCGGCCGCCGGCGAGGAGCGGCGGGGCCGGAGGGCCTCAGGAGTCCGTCGTCGAGCGGTGCTCCTCCCGGGCCCGGCGCAGCTCCAGCGCCACCGGCACCAGCGAGCAGGCCACGATCACCGCGATCACCGGGAGGAGGTACTTGTCGATGTCGATGGCCTCGCCCAGGGCGAAGCCGAGGGAGGTGACGCCGACGCCCCACACCAACCCCCCCACCACGTTGTAGGTGACGAAGGTGCGGTAGCGCATGGACCCCGCCCCGGCCACGATGGGGGCGAAGGTGCGGACGATGGGAACGAACCGGGCCAGTACGATGGTGCGGGGCCCGTGCTCGTCGAAGTAGCGCTGGGCCTTCTCCAGGTAGGCCTGCTTGAAGAACCGGGAGTCGGGGCGGCGGAACAGCGCCGGGCCGGCCCGGTTGCCGAAGGCGTAGCCGACCTGGTCGCCGGCCACGGCGGCGATGAACACGCCGGGGAGGATGACGGCGATGTCGAGCTTGCCGGCCGCCGCGAACACCCCGGCGGTGAAGAGGAGGGAGTCTCCGGGAAGGAAGAAGCCGATGAGCAGCCCCGACTCGGCGAACACGACCAGGAACAGCCCGATGGTGCCGAACGCCTCGAGGAGCCGGTCGGGGTGCACGAAGTCCATCGGGGGAGGCTACCGGGGCTCCTGCCGGCCACCGCAGCCACGCCACCACCCCTTCGTTTGACATCCGCACCGGCTCCGCCCAACCTTCTGCCGTCATGACCAAGCCCCTCGTGATCGTCGAGTCCCCGGCCAAGGCGAAGACCATCGCCGGCTACCTGGGCCCCGGCTTCGTGGTCGAGTCGTCGGTGGGCCACGTCCGCGACCTCCCCGACGACCCCTCCGAGATCCCCACCGCCTACCGGGGCGAGCCGTGGGCCCGCCTGGGGATCGACGTGGAAAACGACTTCAAGCCCCTCTACGTGGTGTCGAGCCGCAAGAAGGACGTGGTCAAGCGCCTCAGGGCGCTGCTGAAGGACGCCAGCGAGCTGTACCTGGCCACCGACGAGGACCGCGAGGGCGAGTCCATCGCCTGGCACCTGCGGGAGGTGCTCTCGCCCCGCATCCCGGTCAAGCGCATGGTGTTCCACGAGATCACCGCGCCGGCCATCCGCCGTGCGGTCGAGGACACCCGCGACCTCAACATGCCGCTGGTGGACGCCCAGGAGACCCGCCGGCTGCTCGACCGGCTCTACGGCTTCGAGGTGTCGCCGGTGCTGTGGCGGCGGATCAAGCCCCGGCTGTCCGCCGGGCGGGTGCAGAGCGTCGCCACCCGGATGGTCGTGGAGCGGGAGCGGGAGCGCATGCGGTTCCGCGCCGCCGGGTGGTGGGACCTGGAGGCGGCCTTCACCGCCGGGCCCAGCGCCCCCTTCCGCGCCGCCCTGGTCGCCCTCGACGGCCGCCGGCTGGCCACCGGCAAGGACTTCACCCAGGCCGGCGAGCTGAAGGCCGGCGCCGACGTGGCCCGCCTGGACGAGGCGGCGGCCCGGGCCCTGGCCGGCCGGCTGGCCGACGCCGCCTTCGCCGTGCGGTCGGTGGAGGAGAGGCCGTACCGGCGCTCTCCCTACGCCCCGTTCATGACCTCGACGCTCCAGCAGGAGGCCGGCCGCCAGCTGCGCTTCGACTCCCGCCGCACCATGCAGGTCGCCCAGCGGCTGTACGAGAACGGGTTCATCACCTACATGCGCACCGACAGCACCAGCCTGTCGGACGCGGCGGTGGCCGCCGCCCGCCGCCAGGCCGCCGCCCTGTACGGCCCCGACCACGTCCCCGACAAGCCCCGCCAGTACGCCCGCAAGGTGAAGAACGCCCAGGAGGCCCACGAGGCCATCCGCCCGGCGGGCGACGACTTCCGCACGCCCGACCAGGTGGCCGGCGCCCTGGGGCGCGACGAGCTGCGCCTCTACGAGCTGATCTGGAAGCGCACGGTGGCGTCGCAGATGGCCGACGCGGTGGGCAACACGGTGCAGGTCCGCATCGGCGCCGCCTCGTCGGCCGGCGAGGACGTCGAGCTGGCGACGAGCGGCAAGGTCATCACCTTCCCCGGGTTCTTCCGGGCCTACGTCGAGGGGTCCGACGACCCCGAGGCCGTCCTCGAGGACCGGGAGGTGCGCCTGCCGCCGCTGGCCGCCGGCGACCCGCTCGAGCTGCGCGAGCTGGAGCCCAGGCCCCACACCACCCAGCCGCCGCCCCGCTACACCGAGGCCTCGCTGGTGAAGGCCCTGGAGGAGCGCGGGGTGGGGCGCCCGTCCACCTACGCCACCATCATCTCCACCATCCAGGAGCGGGGCTACGCCTGGAAGCGGGGCCAGGCCCTGGTGCCCACGTTCACCGCCTTCGCGGTGGTCAACCTGCTGGAGCAGCACTTCGAGCAGCTCGTCGACTACGACTTCACGGCCCGGCTGGAGGACGAGCTGGACGAGATCGCCGCCCGCCGCCAGGAACGGGTGCCGTGGCTGGCCCGCTTCTACTTCGGCGGTGACGGGCCCGGCCTCAAGGCCCTGGTGGCCGAGCGCCTCGACCAGATCGACCCCCGGGCCATCAACTCCATCCCCATCGGCGTCGACGACGAGGGCCGCGAGGTCGTGGTGCGGGTGGGGCGGTACGGGCCCTACCTCCAGCGGGGCGACGACCGGGCCGCCGTGCCCGACGAGCTGGCGCCCGACGAGCTCACCCCGCAGCGGGCGGCCGAGCTGCTCGACGCGCCCCGCGGGGACCGGGTGGTGGGGACCGACCCGGCCTCCGGCCTGCCGGTGATCGTCAAGGCCGGGCGCTTCGGGCCCTACGTGCAGCTGGGCGAGGCCAACGGGTCGGGCGCCGGCGGGACCGCCAAGGCCGCCAAGCCGCCCACCGCCTCGCTCTTCAAGACCATGGCCCCCGAGTCGGTCACCCTCGACGACGCCCTGCGCCTCCTCACCCTCCCGCGGGTCGTGGGGGTCGACCCGTCGTCGGGCGAGGAGATCGTCGCCGCCAACGGCCGCTACGGCCCCTACCTCAAGAAGGGGACCGACAGCCGGAGCCTGTCGTCGGAGGAGCAGCTGTTCACCGTGACGCTGGAGGAGGCGCTGGCCATCTACGCCCAGCCCAAGCAGCGGCGGGGCCGGGCGGCGGCGGCCGGCCCCCTGCGCGAGCTCGGCCCCGACCCGGCCACGGGCGCCCCCATGGTCGTCAAGGACGGCCGGTTCGGCCCCTACGTCACCGACGGCGAGTACAACGCCACCGTCCCCCGGGGCGAGTCGGTCGAGGAGATCAGTCCCGAGCGGGCGGCCGAGCTGCTGGCCGACAAGCGGGCCAGGGGGCCGGCGCCCAAGAAGGCCCGGCGGGGCGCCAAGGCGGCCAAGCCGGGGGCCAAGGCCGGCGCCAAGGCCGGCGCCAAGGCCGCCGGCAGGGCGGCCAAGGCGGCGAAGCGGGCGGCGCCCGACCGCCCGGCGGGCGGCCACGACGAGGTCTAACAGCCTGCCGGCGGCCGGTCCCCTACCCTGAGCCCGATGGCCGAGGCGTCCCGACGGAGGAAGCCGCGCCTGGAGCCCGAGGACGAGCCCACCGCCCCCCTGCGGGCGGCGCCCCCGCCCCTGGGCGACGCCGGGGCGTCGATGATCCGGCTGTTCGGGTCCCACGCCTTCTTCCGCCTGTGGCTGGCCCAGGTGGTGTCGTCGCTCGGCGACTGGATCGGCTTCGTGGCGGTGACCGCCATCGCCGCCCGCATCGGGGGCTCGTCGCCGGAGACGGCGGTGGCCATCGTCCTGTCCGCCCGCCTGGTGCCCGGGTTCTTCCTGGCGCCCGCCGCCGGCGTTTTCGTCGACCGCTGGGACCGCAAGAAGGTCATGGTGTCCTGCGACATCGGCCGCGGGCTGGTGCTCGCCTCCCTGCCGTTCGTCGACACCATCGCCGGGCTGTTCTTCGCCTCGCTGCTGCTGGAGATCTTCACGCTGATGTGGTCGCCGGCCAAGGAGGCGTCGGTGCCCAACATGGTGCGGCCCGAGTTCCTGGCCAACGCCAACTCGCTGTCGTTGGTCGCCGCCTACGGCACCTTCCCGATCGGTTCGGTGCTGTTCGCGTTCCTGGCCACGGTGGCCTCCTGGCTGGGGCGGATCGACGCCCTCCGGGTCCTCGAGGTCGACCGGGAGTTCCTCGCCATCTACGTCGACGTGTTCACGTTCTTCCTGTCGGCGCTGATGATCTCCACCCTGACGCTGCCCCGCAGCGACAGCCGGCCGGGCGCCGACGGGCGGCGGGTCGACTTCCGCCAGACGTTCCGCGAGCTGGCCGAGGGCGGGCGGTTCATCCGCGAGAGCCCGGTGGTGCGGCCCGTGATCCTGGGCATCGGGACGGGCCTGATCGGCGGCGGCATGGTCGTCCCCCTGGGGCCGGTGGCGTCGGACCAGATCTACGGGGCCGGGTCGACCGGCTTCGGCCTCCTGCTCGCCGCCCT
>JBKHXC010000092.1:0-7351 GCA_046566225.1 Acidimicrobiia bacterium | reverse complement strand
CGAGCGTACCGGCGCCCCTTCGCCCCCCGGTGGCCGACAATGGCGCTATGCCGGCGACCGTTCCCCTGCCCGTGCCCAGCGCCGCCGCCGTCGCCCGCGCCCGCACCTCGACGACGACGTCGGAACGCGCGACCGGGTCGGGGTCGTGCTGAGACGGCCTGCCCTAGGCTGCCGGCCTTGGCCGACGACGCCGAACTGGTCAGGCGGCTGCAAGCGGGCGACGAAGCCGCCTTCACCGCCCTGGTGGAGCGGTTCCACGCGCCGCTGCTCCGGCTGGCCATGGCGTTCGTGCCCAGCCGGGCGGTGGCCGAGGACGTGGTGCAGGACACGTGGATCGGCGTGGTCCGGGGGATCGAGCGCTTCGAGGGTCGCTCGACGCTCAAGACCTGGCTGTACCGCATCGCCCTCAACCGGGCCCGCTCGGCCGGCGTCAAGGCCCGCCGGGAGACGCCGACCGACCTCGGCCGCTCCGAGCCGGCCGTGCCGCCCCACCGCTTCGACGCCTCCGGCGGGTGGTCGGACCCCCCGGCGGCGTGGGCGGAGGACGCCGAGGACCGGCTGGAGGCCAAGAGGACCGTCGCCCTCATCGCCAACCACCTCGACGAGGTGCCGCCCGCCCAGCGCCAGGTCCTCCTCCTGCGCGACTTCGAGGGCCTGGCGGCGGCCGAGGTCTGCGAGCTGCTCGGCATCACCGAGGCGAACCAGCGCGTGCTCCTGCACCGGGGGCGCTCGCGCATCCGCAGCATGGTCGAGCGCGAGCGGGGGAAGGGGTAGGCCGTGCCGCTGTTCCGCCGTCGCGCCGTCGTCTGCCAGCAGGCCGTCGAGCTGGTCACCGACTACCTCGAAGGCGCCCTGCCCAGAGCCGACCGGGCCCGCTTCGAGAAGCACCTCGCCCAGTGCCCGCACTGCCGCGAGTACCTGGCCCAGATGCGGGTGGTCATCGCCGCCGCCGGGCGGGTCGAGCCCGACGAGCTCGCCCCCGAGGTGCGCGACGAGCTGGTGGGGCTGTTCCGGCGCTACCAGCGGGGCTGACGGGACGACGGCGCCCCGCCGCCGGCCCCCGGCGCAGGCGGCCGGGCGCCGCACCGACGCCCGACGGTGATGCCGCTCGACCGAGCCCCGCCCGCCGGGGACCGGGGCCCCGCCCGGCACCGCCTGCGCCGGTCGGCGCGCCGGGCGGCGGTGGTGGCGGGCATCGCCCTGTTCGGCGCCGCCGTCGCCCTGGCGACGTTGGGCGCCACGTCGGCCACCTCGGGCGACGTCGGCCCCGGCACCGTCGAGGTGCGGGCCTCGGCGGCCCGGTCGGGGCGGACGCGGCTGTCGCTGCCTCCACTGGGGGCGCTGACGGCCGCGACCCACCGCGCTCCCCTGGCCCTCGACGCCGAGGTCGAGCGCCTCGACCTCGACGCGCTCCAGCGGCTGCTGGGGGCCGACGACCCCCGCCGCGCGCTGGAGGCCGAGGTGGAGGCCGACCTGGGCCCCCTGCTGCGCCGCATGGCGCGGCGCGCCCTGCTGGTCGCCGCCCTCACGGGCGCCGTGGCCGCCGCCCTGCTGCCCGGGCGGCGCCTGCACCACCTGCCGGCCGGGGCGCTGGGCGGCGCGGCGGCGGTGGGCCTGCTCCTGGGCGTCACCTGGCAGGGCTACGACACCGCCCGGTTCGAGGAGTCCCGCTTCGACGGGTCGCTGGCCCGCGCCCCGGACGTGCTGCGCACCGTCGGTCGCCACGTCGAGGACCTGGCCGCGGTGCGGGAGAAGGTGTCGGTGCTCGGCGGGGAGCTGAGCGCCCTGTACCAGGCCCTGGCCGAGCCGGCGGGCCCGCCGCCGGGCGACGTCCGGATCCTCCACGTGAGCGACATCCACCTCAACCCCCTGGGCCTGGAGATCACCCGCCAGCTGGCCGAGCGGTTCGCGGTGGAGGCCGTCGTCGACACCGGCGACCTCACCTCGTTCGGCTACCCGGTGGAGGCGCGCATCGCCGACCTGCTGGCGGGCATGCCCGTCCCCTACCTGCTCGTCGCCGGCAACCACGACTCCCCCGAGGTGCGCGCCGCGCTGGCGGGGGTCGACGGCGTCACCGTGCTCGACGGCACCGTCGACGTCGGGGGTGTGCGCATCCTGGGCGTCCCCGACCCGACGTTCACCGCCGACAACGTGGTGGGGCCGCGGGAGGCGGAGGCCGACAAGCGACGGCGGGCCGCCGGCGTGGGGCGCCGGGTCGACGCCGAGGACCCCGACGTGCTCGCCGTCCACGACCCCGTCCTCGCCTCGCGGGCGTCGGGGCGCGTCCCCCTGGTGGTCTCGGGCCACGTGCACAAGCGGGGCAACCGGGTCGAGGACGGCACCCGCTTCCTCACCGTGGGCTCCACCGGGGCGACCGGCCTGGGCACCTTCACCGTGGAGGGCGGCCGGGCCTACGAGGCACAGGTGCTGACGTTCCGCGACCGGCGCCTGACCGGGATCGACTACGTCTCCATCCGGGGCATCGGGGGCAGCTTCCGCGTCGACCGCGTCGTCGTCCCCGCTCCCGCCGACGATGCCGCCGCCGACCCGGCGGTGGGGGCGACCACGACCGCCACCACCACCGGGGCGGCGCCACCCGGGTGAGCCGCGGGGGCGGGCTGGGCGGTGAGGTTCGCGGCCCGAGCGCGTCGGGTACCTGTCCGGACGACCCCGAGACGAGGAGGAGCCACCCATGCCCCAGCGCACGCCCCTGCGCACGTTCGAGGACGTGGCCGTCCCCGAGGCCGGCACCTACCAGGTCGACCCCTCCCACTCCGTCGTGGAGTTCGTGGTCCGCCACCTGGGGCTGGCCAAGGTCCGCGGGCGGTTCAACGACTTCACGGGCACCATCGAGGTGGGCGACGACCCCGCCGGCTCGCGCGTCGACGTGACCATCGACGCCGCCAGCATCGACACCCGCGACGCCAAGCGCGACGAGCACCTGCGCTCGGCCGACTTCCTCGACGTGGAGTCCCATCCCACGCTGGAGTTCCACTCGACGGCCGTGCGCCGCCGGGGCGAGGGCTGGCAGGTCGACGGGGACCTCACCATCCGCGGCGCCACCCGGCCGGTCACCCTCGACCTGGAGTTCGAGGGGGCGGTGCAGGACCCGTGGGGGATGGCCCGCATCGGCTGCTCGGCCACCACCGAGGTCGACCGCGAGGAGTTCGGCCTGACCTGGAACCAGGCGCTGGAGACGGGGGGCTTCCTGGTCGGCAAGCAGGTGCGGATCGAGCTGTCGGTGGAGGCCACCCGCTCGGGCACGGAGTAGGGCCGCCTCGCCGCCTCAGGCGCCGGCGTCGTCGAGGAGCCGCAGGCCGAGGACGGCGACCTCGGCCAGGGTGTCGCGGGCGTCGCCGCCCCACTCGGGGGCCCGCTCGGCGAGGAGCTGGGCCACGACCATCAGGACGGCCCCCGCCTCGGGGCCGGCGGCCGTGCCCAGGGCGGCCAGCCGCTCGCGCAGGACCACCTCGAGCACGTGCAGCTCGGCGCTCTCCCACGCCTCCATGGACGCGGCCTGGCGGGCGATCACCTCGGCCAGCTCCCGGATCGTCGGATCGTCGGCGGCACCCACCCGCCGACCACGGTACCGCCGGGACGTGGTCGCCGGGCACGGTCAGCGATTTCTGGGCCTCCGTGTCGCCCGCGGCGCCGGCCCGCCCGTCAGTACGGGCATCGGGCGCCGATGGGCGGTCCGGGAGCCGAAGGGGAGCGAATGATGCGGACCAGGCCGATGGTGGCGGGGGCGGCGGGCGGCGGGCGGCGCATCGAGGTCGTGGGCAGCGCCGGGGACCCGTGCGCCGGCCCGACCCCGACCGGCCGGTACCTGAACGCCCAGCCGTAGGACGGGGCGATCGCCGGGGCGGGCCGCCACCACCGGGCAGCCGTGGTCCACAATCGCGTCCCGTGCGCCCGTTGCGGTTGAGCCACCGTCGGCCGCCGGCGCCGATCGTGGTGGCCGACCCGTCCGGCGTGGGCGCCATGGTGGCGGACGCGCTCCGCCGCGCCTGCGGCGTGCAGCTCGCGGTGGGGGCGGCCGGGCCGGCGGGCGTGCCCGGCGCCGGAGTGCTGACGGCGGCGCCGGGCGCGGCCGTCGCCGGGGTGCTGACGGCGGCGGCGGGCGAGGCGGCCTTCGCCGACGAGCTGGTGGTGCGCCTGTTCCGCGAGGAGGGCTCGTCGCTGGTCCGGCTGGCCCGCCTGTTCGTCGACGACCGCAACGCCGCCGAGGACCTCGTCCAGGAGGCGTTCATCCGCCTGGCCCGCTCGGCCCGGGAAATCCGCGACGTCACCCGGGCGGCCGCCTACCTGCGCTCGATCGTCCTCAACCTGGCCCGCGACCACAACCGGCGGGGCCTGGTGTCGCTGCGCCACCACCTGCCCTTCGACGACCGCCGGGCGTCGGTCGAGGACGAGATCGCCGTGCGCGACGACCAGCGCATGGTCCTCGAGGCCCTCCGCGACCTGCCCTACCGCCAGCGGGACTGCCTGGTGCTGCGCTACTACCACGAGCTGGGCGTCGACGACATCGCCGAGACCCTGGGGGTGTCGCGCAACTCGGTGAAGACCCACCTCCAGCGGGGCCTCGCCGCCCTGGAGCGGCGGCTGGCCGACCCGGCCGAGGCGGCCCCGCCCGGCCCGCCCGGCGAAGGGGGCCGGCGGTGACGGCGGTCGAGGAGCTCCTGCGGTCGGCCCTCGCCGAGGGGACCGCCGCCGTGGACGAGAGCCCCGACCTGTTCGCCCGGGTGCGGCTGAGCATCGACGACGACCGCCGGCTGCGCCGGCAGCGCCGGGCGGCCGCCGGCGTCGTGGCCTGCGCGGCCGGCGCCCTGGCTGCCGTGGTGGCGGCCGTGACCGACTATCGAGAAGGAGAACTCCTGATGGACTGGTGGATGCTGGAGCTCATCGCCACCGCCGCGCTGGCGGCCATCGCCCTGTGGCTGGGCCCGCTCATCAAGCGCTTCGGGAAGAGCTACGCGGCCGACGTCTTCCGCGCCAACCCGCGGACCGGCAAGAGCTTCATCGCCCTCACCGACGTGGCCTACTACCTGATCTTCTTCGCCTACATCCTGTTCACCGTCAGCTTCGAGCCCAAGGGGACGTGGGAGGAGACGGTCAACGCCCAGCAGCTCCAGCACGAGACGGCGCGGCTGGGCGGCATCCTGCTGATCATCGGGGTGCTCCACGGCGTGAACCTGCTGGCCCTGCCCATCATGGGCCGCCTGCTCACCCTCAACCGCCGCCTCGACGAGGGCACGCCCCCGGTCCCGCCGCCGGCGCCACCCCCCGCCCCGCCGCCGGCGCCGCCTCCCGTCCCGCCGGCGGCTCCACCCACCGGCGCCGCCCCGTGAGCAGGCGCGGGGCGCGGGGACGGCCCGCCCCGGCGCCGAGCGACGGCGCCGCCGCCCTCCCGGCCCTCGCCGTGGTCGCCGCGCTGGCCGCGGTGGCCGCCCTGGCCGTCGTCGTGCTGGTGGCCGGCGTCCCGGGGGCGGGGGACGAGGCGGCCGGGCCGGTCACGTCGCCGGCCTCCGCCCCCCGCCGCCCGGCGGCCGCCTCCACGGCCGCCTCCACCGGCACCTCCGCCGCCGCCGGAGCGGGGCCGGAGGTGGCGCTCCGGGCCCTGGCCGACGGCGAGTTCGCCGGCCCCGACCTGGTGGTCGACGGCCTGGCCCCCCGGGAGGTGCTCCGGGTGACCGCCCGCGGCTTTCCCCCGGACACCACGGGCCGGGTGGCGCAGTGCGCCGCCCACCCGGCCGGGGGTGACGACTGCCGGGACCCCTTCCCCGTCCGCTTCGACGGAGCCGGCACGGCCCGGTTCCAGTACCTCGTGGTGGCCTCCGCCGGTCCCGGCGGGTGCGGGCCCCGGTCGGGCTGCGTGCTGCGCCTGGGCGCCGGCGGCCGGTCGTCGGTCGTCCCGCTGGTCTTCGGCCGCCGGGTGGGGCCGGCCGGGCGACTGTCCGTGACGCCGGGCCGGGGGGTCGAGGTGGGCGATCGGGTCCGGGCCACCGTGGAGGGCGTGGCTCCCGGTGCCCGCCTGGCCGTGGTGCGCTGCGCCCCGCCCGGCCTGCCGGTCGCGGTGTACTGCGACGAACCGGAGCCCGTCGTGGTCGCCGGCCCCGACGGCCGGGCCACGGCCGTCGTCGAGCTGTCGGCCCGCCCCGTCGGTGCGACCGGCCGACCCTGCCGCCGGGGCAGCAGCTGCGGCCTCGCCGCCGTCGGGGAGGGGGGCCTTCTCCGCACCCCGGTCGCCATCCTGGCCTTCGCCGGGGGCCCGGGAGCCTCCTACCACGGCGCCCGGGTGGCGGCCGGGCTGGCGGCGGCCGCGCTGCTCCTGGCGATGGCGGCGTGGCTGGTGCGGAGGACCGACTGGCGCGAGCCCACCGAGGCGTCCACCCCCGCCCTCGACGCGGCGACCCTCGACACCTCCTGAGACTGGGCGAGGGACGAGTGACCGGCCGGGCGGCGCCCCGGCGCCCGGTCAGATGAGGCGGGGCCGGCGCAGGTCGAGGTACTCGTCGATCGCCACCGCCGACGACCAGGCCTCGAACAGCTCGCGCAGCTCCTCGGACGGCGGCTTGGCCTCGTTGGCCCGGGCCTCGGCCTCGGAGGTGAAGTACACGGCGTCGGTGAAGGTGCCGTCGCCGTGCATGGCGGTGACGTCGCCGAGCACGTCAGGCCGGTGAGCCGCCATGGCCGCCTCGAACTCGGCGGTGCGCCCCCGCAGCTCCTCCAGCTTGGCGGCGTCCACCACGTGGCCCCGCATCACCTGGACGAACCCGGCGTCGTTCGAGCCGCCTCCACCGGTGGTGACCACCTCGGTGCTGTCCTGGAACCGCACGTCGTCGAGCGTCTTCTCCGTCTCCGACCACCAGGCGCCCTGCTCGGGCCGATCGCTGTTCCGCCGGGCCGCCTCCTCCGACTCGAAGCGGGCGAGCACGATCAGGCGACCGTCGTCGGTCACGCCGCCGGTGCTGCCGAGGAAGCCGGTGGCACCGGGTCGGACCTCCTGCTCCCACCGGTCCATCTGGCGCTCGAGCCCGTCGCCGTCCACCACCTTCGCCGTGATGACCTGGATGAACATGGCCCCCCTCCTCCGTCTCGGGTGCCGCCAACGCGTGCCGGCACGCGCCAAGGGTACGGCCGGCGTGCCGGCGTCGCCACCATCGGCGCCCGTCCAGCGACGGGGAGGCCGCGGCGGGCGCGGCGTCGATCCCCCTCAGCGTCGCCGGCGTCACCCCGGGGCTCGTCCCGGGACGGGGCTGGCCCGGGCGACGCCCTTGGTGACCACCGCGGCCAGGAAGGGGTCGCCGGTGGCCATCATGGCTCGCACGGCCGACACCGCCACCGGCCCCAC
>JBKHXC010000091.1:0-5178 GCA_046566225.1 Acidimicrobiia bacterium | reverse complement strand
TCCCGACGGCGTCGGGAAGCGGCCGTCGGCGTAGAGGCGGGCCTGGCCGGCCAGGGCCTCGGTGCCCGCCGGGCACGGCCACTGCACGCCGCCGGCGGCGTCGATGCGCTCGTAGGTGATCCCGCTGTAGTCGCACAGGCGGCCGGCCGACACGCGTGACCACTCGGCGAAGGCGTCCTCGGGCGTGTGCCACCCCGGGTAGAGCTCGCCGGCGACGCCCAGCGCCGCGGCCAGGGCGAGGAAGATGTCGAAGTCGGCCCTGGCCTGGCCGGGGGGCTCGACGGCCCTGCGGACGCGGGACACCCGCCGCTCGGCGTTGGTGTAGGTCCCGTCCTCTCGCCCCACACGGCGGCGGGCAGGACGACGTCGGCCAGCTCGGTGGTGGGCGTGGCGAAGCCGTCCTGCACGACGAGCAGGTCGAGGTTGCGCAGCGCCGTCTCCAGGCGGGCCCGGTTGGGGAAGGACACCACCGGGTTGGTGGCGATGACCCACAGGCCCTTGATCGTCCCGTCGAGGATGCCCTCCACGATGTCGGGGTAGGCCCGCCCCCGCTCGCTGGGCAGCCGCCCGGGCGGCACGCCCCACAGGGCGGCGATCTCGGCCCGGGCCGCCTCGTCCTCCCACGGCCGGTACCCGGGCAGGGTGGCGGTGGCGCCCGCCTCCCGGGTGCCCATGGCGTTGCACTGGCCGGTGATCGAGAAGGGGGCGGCGCCGGCCCGCCCGACGTTGCCCGTGATCAGGCACAGGGTGTTGAGCAGGGTGACGGTCTCGGTGCCCTGCACGGAGTGGTTGACGCCCATGGTCCACCCCACGAAGCCCCGCTCGGCCCGCCCGAAGGCGAGGGCGGCGGCCCGCACGTCGTCGGCGGGCACGCCGGTGTCGGCCGCCACCCGGTCGAGGCCGTAGTCGGCCACGTGGGCGGCCAGCTCGTCGAACCCCTCGGTGTGGTCGGCGACGTAGCGCCCGTCGACCAGCCCCTCGTCGATGACCACCTTGATCATCCCGTTGAGCAGGGCGATGTCGCTGCGGGGGCGCACCGGGAGGTGGAGGTCGGCCATCATCGCCGTCTTGGTGACCCGGGGGTCGACCACGATCACCGTGGCCCGGCGGTTGTCCAGCACCCGGGGCGCCAGCAGCGGGTGGTTGTCGGCGATGTTGGCCCCCACCAGCAGGATGCAGTCGGCCTGGTCGAGGTCGGCGTAGGCTCCGGGCGGGCCGTCGCTGCCGAAGCTGCGCTTGTAGCCCGACACCGCGCTGGCCATGCACAGGGTCGTATTGCCGTCGTAGTGGCGCAGGCCGAGCCCGGCCCGCACCAGCTTGCCCAGGGCGTAGAACTCCTCGGTGACGAGCTGGCCGGTGCTGATGACGGCCACCGACTCGGGCCCGTGGTCGGCCAGCAGCCGGCGGAACCCCACCACCGTGGCGCCGAGGGCCTCGTCCCAGGAGACCGGCTCCTGGGCGCCCCCGGGGGCGCGGCGCACGAGGGGGGAGGTGAGCCGGCCCTCGGCGGCGATGGTCTGGTGTTCGCACAGCCCCTTGGGGCACAGGCGGCCGGAGTTGACCGGATGGTCGGGGTCGCCCTGCACGGCCACGGCCCGCCCGTCCTTGACGCCCAGGTACATGCCGCAGCCCACCGCGCAGTAGCCGCACGTGGTGCGGACCCACCGGTCGGCGGCCCGGCTCTCGTGGAGGGGGCCGAAGCGCTCGTCGACGACGTGGGCGCGGGTGGGCGTCATCGCCGGCTGAAGAAGCCGCCGGCCACCCGGAAGGGCACCACGGTGACGTAGAACAGGTAGCGGCCGGCCAGCTCGCCCACGGCGGCCAGGGCCAGGGCGCCGGCCAGGCGCCCGCCGGCGGCCGGCCCGGCCAGGGGGACGGTGGCCGTCCACGCCAGCAGGGCCATGGTGGCCAGGGCCACCGCCACCCGGGCGGCGACCAGCTGGCGGAGGCGGCCCAGCAGGGCGGCGGTGCCGCGGTGCTGGCGGTCGCCGCGGCCCCGGACGGCGGCCCGCAGGTGGGCCAGCACGCCGAGCTGGGCCAGCGTGCCGGCGGCGGCCGCGGCCATGAGGGCGGCCACCAGCCCGGGGCCGAGGCGGCCCCGTTCGAGGCACAGCAGCGCCAGCAGCGGCCCGGTGGCGGCGGCGGTGGCGAAGAAGGCCACGATCGTGCGCGGAGAGCTCCACACCGGTCGGGCGGGCACCAGGTACAGCCGGCCGCTTGCGTAGACGCCGGCCACGCCGAGGCCCACGGCGGCCGCCCCCAGGGCCAGGCGCCCGCCGCCGCCGCCCCAGCCCCACGACGCGGCGGCGGCGTAGGCCAGGGAGGCGCCGGAGAAGGCCGACAGGAGGGCCACCTCCCGGCTCAGCCACGACGTGCGGACGTTGCGCAGCGCCTTGAGGGCCGACGCCGGCCGGCCCAGGTGGAGCAGCGAGGCGGCCAGGGCGACCGCCCCGGCCAGGGCGGCGGCCACCGCGCCGCCGGCCAGGCGCCCCGCCGCCGCCCCGCCCGCCGCCTCGGCGGCCACGGTGGCGGCCACCGTCCCGAGCGAGAGCTGGGTGAGCAGGGTGAGGGCGACGAGGGGCCAGTGGGGGTCCTCGGGCTCGAAGGAGGCGTCGGTGGGGGCGACCAGGTCGGGCAGGCCGGGCGGCACGACCACCCGGGTGGTCGACACGGTGATGCCGGCCGGCGGGAGGCCGGGCCCGTCGGCGCCGGCGTGGTCGGCCCGCCAGGCGGCGACGTCCACCGGCTCGACGCCGATGGCCGACGTCGGGCAGGCGAGCACGCACGCCGGGCTCCGGCCCTCCTCCAGGCGGGGCAGGCACAGGTCGCACTTGGCGACCACCTTGGCCGCCCGGTCGTAGACCGGCACCTCGTAGGGGCAGTTCCAGATGCAGTACTGGCACCCGATGCACTCGGCGGCGTCGTGGCTGACCACCCCGTTGGCCAGCTTGGTGTAGGCCTGCGTGGGGCACCCCGACAGGCACGTCGGCTCCAGGCAGTGGTTGCACGCCATCGACAGGTTGAGCCGGCGGGTCCGGGGGAAGGCGCCGCCCTCCAGCTCCCCCACCCGGCGCCAGGCGCCGTCCACCGGGGTGGCGTTCTGCTCGGCGCAGGCCACCTCGCAGGAGTGGCAGCCCACGCAGGCGTCCATGGCGAAGGTGAACCGGTACTGCTCGCCGGCGTCGAGGGGCAGCAGCTCGGGCCCCGCCGGGCCGATGCCGGCCAGGGCGGCCGGCCCGTCGACGCCGGGGGGGTCGACCAGCAGCGTCACCGGGGCACCGGGCCCTGGCCGGCGCGCACCGGTGGCGCGGCGGGGGACGGGGGGCGGGGGGCGATCACGGGACGGCGACCTCGATCCGCCCCGCCCGCTCCCGCACCGGGTACACGGGGATGGACGCCGACGGGTCGTCGAGGCACAGGCCGGTGCGCAGGTCGAAGCTCTGCTTGTACATGGGCGAGGCCACCTTGGGCACGTCGCCGCGCGAGCCGACGATGCCCCGGGAGATCACGTTGGCGCCGCTGAACGGGTCGCCGTTGCCCACCGCGAACAGCTCGCCTCGGGACGTGCGGAAGACCGCCACCTGGCGGCCGTGCACCAGGGCGCACACCCCCCGCTCGTCCACCAGGTCGCCGGCCGGGCACACGTCCACCCAGGCGTCGACCTCGACGGTGGTGGGGTCCAGGATCGCGGTCACGACGGCACCTCCTGCTTCTCGTGGGGGAACGCGGGGCGCCGTTGGCCCCGCTCGGTCACGAACACCACGTCGGGATCGGGCTCCTCGGAGTTGACGAAGGTGCGGAACCGCCGCATCTTCTCGGGGTCCTCCACCGTGGCCCGCCACTCGCACCGGTAGCCGGCGACGTGGCGGG
Source organism: Acidimicrobiia bacterium (assembly GCA_046566225.1). Classification (GTDB taxonomy): domain Bacteria; phylum Actinomycetota; class Acidimicrobiia; order Acidimicrobiales; genus DATLFN01. Next base: position 1,308 of record JBKHXC010000091.1, on the reverse strand, counting down.
CCATGTCGGCCTCCAGCTCGGCGGCGATGCCCAGCACGTCGTCCACCACCACCGCCCGCAGGTGGTCGAGCCCCCCCTCCAGCTTCTCCAGCCACACCGAGGTGCGCTCCAGGCGGTCGGCGGTGCGGATGTAGAACATGAGGAAGCGGTCGATGTAGCGGATCAGCGTCTCGCGGTCGAGGTCGGCGGCCAGCAGGTCGGCGTGGCGGGGGCGCATGCCGCCGTTGCCGCACACGAAGAGGTTCCAGCCCTTCTCGGTGGCGATGACACCGAAGTCCTTGCCCTGGGCCTCGGCGCACTCCCGGGTGCAGCCCGAGACGGCCGACTTGATCTTGTGCGGCGCCCGCAGCCCCCGGTAGCGCAGCTCCAGCTCGATGGCGAGGCTGGTCGAGTCCTGCACCCCGTAGCGGCACCAGGTGCTGCCCACGCACGACTTCACCGTGCGCAGCGCCTTGCCGTAGGCGTGGCCCGACTCCATGCCGGCGTCGATCAGCCGGCTCCAGATGGCGGGAAGCTGGTCCACCCGGGCGCCCAGCAGGTCGATGCGCTGGCCGCCGGTGATCTTGCAGTACAGGCCGAACTGGCGGGCCACCTCGCCGATGGTGATGAGCTGCTCGGGGGTGATCTCGCCGCCCGGCACCCGCGGGATGACCGAGTACGTCCCGTCCCGCTGGAGGTTGGCCAGGAAGTGGTCGTTGGTGTCCTGGAGCGGGGCCTGGCGGGGCTCGAGGATGTAGCCGCCGTTCACCCCCAGGGTGGCGAACATGGAGGCGACGGCCGGCTTGCACACCTCGCAGCCCAGGCCCCGGCCGTGGTGGGCCAGCACCTCGGAGAACGACGTGTAGCGGTGCACCCGCACGACGTCGAACAGCTCCTGGCGGCTGTAGTCGAAGTGCTCGCACAGGTGGTTGCGCACCTCGACGCCGGCCCGGCGCAGCTCGGCCCTCACCAGGTCGGTGACCAGCGGGACGCAGCCGCCGCAGCCGGTGCCGGCCGCCGTGCACGCCTTGACGGCGGCCACGTCGGCGGCGCCCCCCGCCACCGCCGCGCGGATGGCGTCCTTGGACACGCCGTTGCACGAGCACACGGTGGCGGTGCCGGCCAGGGCGCCGACCCCCGCCGGGGACGCCCCGGTGCCCGAGGGGGCGGGCAGCACCAGCTCGTCGGGGCGGGCCGGGGTGGGCATGTCGCCCCGGGCCATCTGGAGCAGGGTCTGGTACATGGAGGCGTCGCCCACCAGGATCCCGCCCAGCACCCGGGTGCCGCCGGCGTCCACCACCAGGCGCTTGTAGACGTGGGCCACGTCGT
>JBKHXC010000090.1:0-4440 GCA_046566225.1 Acidimicrobiia bacterium | reverse complement strand
CCTCGGCCAGCACGTCGGCGTCGTGGCTGAGCACGACCAGGCTCGCCCCGCCGTCGCGCAGCCGCCCCAGCAGGCCCGACACCAGCTCCCTGGTGACCGGGTCCAGGCCGGCGGTGGGCTCGTAGAGGATGAGCAGCTCGGGCTGGCACGACAGCGCCATGGCGAGCAGGGCCAGCCGGCGCTGGCCGCCGGAGAGCTCGCGCGGGTGCCGGCTTGCGGCCCACGGCCCGAGCCCGACCTCCGTCAGCACCTCCTCCGCCCGCACGGCGGCCGCCCGCCGGCCCATCCCCAGGTGGACCTGGAGCGGCTCGGCGATCTGGTCGCCCACCCGCAGGACGGGGTTGAGCGCCGAACCGGACTGGAACGACAGGGCGATGTGGTGCCAGCGCAGCTCACGCCAGCCGTGCTCGTCCAGCGCCTGGAGGTCCCGGCCGGCGAAGCGCAGGCCGCCCGCCACGGTCGCCTCGGGGACGAGCCCCATGACGGCCCGGGCGAAGGTGGACTTCCCCGACCCCGACTCGCCCAGCACGCCGAGCACCTCGCCGCTGGCCACGGTGAGCGACAGGTCGTCCACGGCCCGCACGGGCGGCGGGCCAGGGTAAGTGACCCGTAGCCGGTCGACCTCGAGGAGCGGTGCCGTCACCGGCGCCCCCCGTGGTGGCGGGCCAGCATGGGGTTCAGGCGGGCCTCGACGCCGACGCCCACGAACGCCACCCCCAGGAGGAACAGGCTCACGGCGGCGAGGGGCGGCAGCAGCCACCACTGCCACGCGTCGGTCTGGAACAGCACGCCGAAGTCGAGGGCGTCCCGCATCATCGTGCCCCAGCTGGCGCGCGACGGGTCCCCCAGGCCCAGGAAGGCCAGTCCCGACTCGAGCATCACGGCCCGCCCCGCCGCCCCCACGAGCCCGGCGGCGAGGATCAGGCCGATCTCGGGCAGGACGTGGTGGCGCAGGACGTGACCGGTGCCGGCGCCGAACCCGGTGGCCGCCTTGACGTGGGCCCGCCGGCGCAGGGACAGGACCTGGGAGCGGACGACCCGTGCCCCCGGCGGCCACGACGTGAGGGCGATGATGAGGGCGATGCTGCCGAGGGCGGGTCCGGCCAGCGATCCCACCAGGATCAGCAGGGGCACCTTGGGGACGATGAGCACGACGTCGACGAGCCGCATGAGGACGGCGTCGACCACCCCGCCCAGCCAGCCGGCGATCATGCCCACCAGCGCGCCCAGCACGACGGCCCCCCCACCGGCCACGGCGGCCACGAAGAGCGAGACCCGGGCGCCCGACACGAGTTGGCTGAACACGTCCTGCCCGACGGCGTTGGTGCCGAGGACGTGGTCGGCGCTCGGCGCCTCCAGCGGCCGTCCCGCCAGCTCGGTCGTCCGGTAGGGCGAGACGGATGGAGCGAGGAGGGCGACGAGCGCGAACCCGGCCACGAGGGCCATGCCGACCCAACCGATGACGCCCATGGTGGGCCGGCGCCGCACGCCGGCCGGCGCCTGGAGCGCGACGGGGGCCTGGGCGACGGCGGTCACTCGGCCGCAACCCTCGGGTCGAGCCGGGTGTACAGGAGGTCGAGGGCGAAGTTGACGACCAGGACCACCACGGCGAGGACGAGGAACGACGCCTCCAGCACCGGGTAGTCACGGGCATCGACGGCGCGCAGGATCAGCGTCCCCATGCCGGGGTAGCTGAAGACCGACTCGACGAACACCGACCCCCCGGCGGCGAAGCCGGCCTGGATGCCGAGCACGGTGACGAACGGCAGCAGCGCGTTGCGCCCGGCGTGGTGGTACTTCATCGTTCGCTCCGGCAGGCCCTTGGCTCGGGCGAGGAGCATGTAGTCCTGGCCGAGCGATGACAGCACGGTGTTGCGGACCAGGAGGAACTTGGTCCCGAGCAGCGACAGGGTGAGCGCGGCCGCCGGCAGCACGAGGTGCTCGGCCACGTCGGCGACGGCGGCTGCGCCCCTGGCCTCGGAGAAGGGGCTGCGGGCCCCGTAGAGGGGCAGGACGGGGAACACGACGGCGAAGACGATGAGCAGGACGGCCGCGATGGCGTACTCGGGCACCGCGTTCATGGCGGTGAGGGAGACGAGCAGGCCGCGGTCGGCGGCCCGCCCCCGCCGCCATGCCGAGGCCACCCCCGCGACGAAGCTGGCCGCCGCCGCGAGCACCAGCGAGGTGCCCATCAGCAGCAGGGTCCAGGGCAGGTGCTGGCGGATCAGGTCGGAGACCGGGGCGTTGCGGGCGATGGACCACCCCAGGTCGCCTCGGGCCACGCCGGAGACGTACCGGGCGAACTGCTCCGCCAAGGGCGCGTCGAGCCCGTAGTAGTCGAGGATGCGCTGCCTGGACTCGGCGTCGGAGAGGAAGACGCCGCTGTCGGGGTCGTCGAACACCGACAGCGGATCGCCCGGCATGGCCCGGGGGAGCGCGAACACCAGGGCCACCACGACGACTAGCGTCGGCACGTACAGCGATGCCACCCGCAGGGCCGGGTGGCCCCGGCGGCGGGGAGCGGTCCGGCTCCCGGCCCCCCGGGCGACGGCGGTCGTCACCGGGCGCCGGCGGCCGGCGCGGCGTGCCCCGGGGCCGCCACCGGCCGGCGCGGGGTCTCGCTCGGGTGGAGCACGGCCCGGACTATAACCACCGCTAGTGCCGGAGCGTGCCAGTATAGCGATCTTCGTATAGTGCGAGTGGCGGTGCCGGAGCGGCCGATGGAACTGCGGCAGGTCGAGGCGTTTGTCGTGCTGGCCCGGCACCGGAGCTTCACCCGGGCGGCCGAGGCCCTGGGCATCGCCCAGCCGGCCCTGTCGCAGCAGGTCAAGCGCCTCGAGCAGGAGCTGGGCGTCCGGCTGCTCGACCGGTCCACCCGCCCGGTGCGACTGACCGACGCCGGCGCCGCCTTCCTGGCCCGGGCGGAGCGCATCCTCGCCGATGCTGCCCTGGCCCGCGAGGAGATGCGGGAGCTGGCCGGCGCCGGGCGCCGGCGAGTCGTCGTCGGGGCGCTCCCCGCGCTCGCCGCCCTGTGGCTGCCCCCCGTCCTCGGCGCCTTCCACGCCGACCACCCGCGGGTGGAGATCGCCGTGCGCCAGGGCAACACCGACGAGATGGCCCGCCTGGTGTCGGCGGGGCATCTCGACCTGGCCCTGCTCCACGCCGTCCCCGGGCGGAGCGGTCACGACGGCCTGCCGGCGGGTGTGTTCATGGAGCGGCTCTTCGACGAGGAGCTGGTCGTCGTGGCCCCGCCCGACCACGCGCTGGCGGGCGAACGGGCCGTGGCCCTCTCCCGCCTGCGGAGCGAGCCGTTCGTGCTCGTGGGCCGCGGGTCCGGGCTGACCCACACCATCGTGAGCGGCACGGCGGGGCTCGGGTTCCGGCCCTCGGTCGCCGCCGAGGCCCCCGACGTCACCGTCGTGCGCAGCCTGGTGGCGGCCGGCCTCGGCGTGTCGGTGATCCCCCGACTGCCGGCCACGGCGCCGGGACCCGAGGTGGCCGTCCTCCGCCTGACGCCGCCGCTCCCCCCGCACGCCACGGTGGTCGCCTGGCGGGTCGACCCCTCCCCGTCGACGGCGGCCGACGCCCTGCGGGCGGCCATCCAGGCGTGCCCCGTCACGCAGGGGGACGCCCCCGCCGGCCCGGGAGGCCGGCGCCGACGCCGGTGAGGGCCTCGTCGTCCGGGCGCCCGGGGGCGGGTTTGCCCGTCGCTCGCTCCGTCCCTCGCGTCGTCGCCGGTCGCCCCCACGGTGGCGTCGCTGTAACGGGGGGCCGGCCGGTCGGTACAGTCGTTCGGCGAGGGCGGCCGCTCGGTGCCGCCGCTCCGACGAGGGGGGACGCCATGGGGAACGCGACGATCGAGCTCGCCGGCCTCGACGGGGGGACGGTGGCGGTGCCGGACAAGGACGTGGCCGTGCTGGCCGAGGGCCTGGACGGCGCGGTGCTGCACCCCGGCGACGCCGGCTGGGACGACGCCGTCCGCATCTGGAACGGCATGGTCGCCCGGGTGCCGGGCCTGGTCGTGCGCCCGGCCGGCGCCGCCGACGTGGTGGCGGCGGTGCGGTTCGCCGCCGACCGGGGCCTGCTCCTGAGCGTGAAGGGGGGCGGCCACAACATCGCCGGGACCTCCATGGCCCCCGGCGGCCTCACCCTCGACATGTCGCTGATGCGCGACGTCGACGTGGACCCCGGCGCCCGGCTCGTGCACGTCGGTCCCGGCTGCATCCTGCGCGACGTCGATGCCCGGACCCAGGAGCACGGCCTGGCCGCCGTGCTCGGCTTCGTGTCGGAGACGGGCGTGGCCGGCCTCACGCTGGGCGGCGGGTTCGGCTACCTGACCCGCCGGTTCGGCTGGACGGTGGACACGCTGGAGGCGGTGGAGATCGTCACCGCCGACGGGCGGGTGCGCACCGCCGACCCGGACCACGATCCCGAGCTGTT
>JBKHXC010000089.1:0-5103 GCA_046566225.1 Acidimicrobiia bacterium | reverse complement strand
GAGGAGGTGACGGCGCTCGGGCAGCGCCTGCGGGCCGCCGGGGTGGCGTCGCTGACCTACGCCGACACCACCGGGATGGCGACGCCCCGCCGGGTGGCGGTGCTGCTGGCGGCCACCGGCCCCGGCGTCGGGCTGCACCTCCACGACACCCGGGGCACGGCGCTGGTCAACGCCTACGCCGCCCTGGAGGCCGGCGTGCGCTGCTTCGACACCGCCGTCGGCGGGCTGGGCGGCTCGCCGGCGGTGGCCGGCTCGGCGGGCGGCGCCGGCGGCAACCTGGCGACCGAGGACCTCGTCCACCTGCTCGACGACCTCGGCGTCGACACCGGCATCGACCTCGACGCCCTGCTGGAGGCCAGCCGCCTGGTGGCGTCGGTGGTGGGCCATGCCGTGCCCAGCCGGGTGGCGGCGGCCGGCCCCCGGTGGCGGCGGGGCGCGGGGCCCTAGGGTCGTCGACCTCATTCGTTCGCTCCGCTCACTCCATTCGGTCGGGTTGGATGGCGCTCCGGCGGGCGAGCGGAGCTCGCGCCGCCTCCGCCCTCTCGTCTCTCGCCTGTCCGCAGCCGGGAGAGGCCGCCTGCGGCGGCGAGAGCGGCCACGGACCTTGCCGCTGTGGACGCGGCAAGGGCTTGTGGCCAAGGCCCTAGACTGGGCGGCACCGTGCCGTGGTGCGAGGACTGCGACCGCTTCGTCACGCCGACCAGCCTGGGCGAGGGAGGGGCCTGCCCGAGGTGCGGCGGCGGGGCCGGCGGGGCCGGCGAGGACGAGCTCGTCCCCGTCCCCTGGCACTTCAAGCTGCTGGTGGTGGCCACCGTGGCGTACCTGGGCTGGCGGGCCGTGCAGGGTGTGGCCTGGGTCGTCGCCCGCGTCTGACCGGCTACGCTGAACCCCTCACGGGCTGTGGCGCAGCTTGGTTAGCGCGCTTGACTGGGGGTCAAGAGGTCGGGAGTTCAAATCTCCCCAGCCCGACGGGAAGACATGACCCACGCGAGCGGTCGTAGCGGTCGCGGAAACGACTCGGATCCGAGTCGTTCCGGCGACCGGTTCGGGTCGCCGGCCCAGGGTTCGTCGGGTTCCATGACGGCAGCTTCCCGCGGCGCCGGCGCCCGCTCGGGCCCGAAGGGAGCAGGCCCGGCACCCGGGCGACGGGTGCCGGGCCTGCCCTGGGCGGTCAGGCGCCGCTCAGCGGCCCGCCGCCCCGGTTGTGCTCCTGCCCGCCGCCGTCGAGGCGGCCGGGGGCGTCGCCCGAGCGTCCGGGGCCGGTGCCCGCCCCGGTGCCGCCCCGGGCCACGCAGGGCTGGTTCACCGACCCGAACCAGTTGCGGAACCAGTCGTTGGTGCCGCAGTCGGCGTTGGCGTCCTCGCCGTCGAACTCGCCGTTGCCCCGGCCCCGGTTGTCCCTGAGGCGGTTGTCGACGGCCCCGGGGGCGACCAGCACCCGCTCGTTCGTGGTGTTCGTCAACACGTGCACCACCACGGTGCCGGCGCCGGTGAGGTTCTTGAGGTCGATGCCAACCGCGTACTCGGCGGAGAGGACGGGGATGGGCACGGGGCCCACCGAGCCGAACCGGTGGGTGGTGCGGCCGGCCTGGCCCTCGTTGAACATCACGACGGCGCTGGCGCCGGCGGCGATGGCGTTGGCCACCTTGGACACGAAGGTGCACGTGCCCCGCTGGATGAGGGCCACGTCGCCGGGCGCGAAGCCGGCGGCGGTGAAGTCCTCCATCTCGCAGGCGCTGGTGGACGTGTCCACCGGGTTGGTGTTGGGGTTCGGGTCGCCGGCCGGGACGGCGAGGTCGACGGCGACCATGGGGGCGGTGACGTCACCACTGCCCGACCCCGGCATGACCGCGTAGTCGGTTCCCTCCACGTAGGGCGCCAGGTCGGGCGCCACCAGGTCGAAGGCGGTGGGCCCGACGTTGGTGAACCGGTTGGCGAAGGCGGGCCCGCCCAGGAAGATGCCCGACAGGCCGTTGTCCTCGACCGTGTTGCGGGAGAGGGTGTTGTCCCGGGAGTTGGTGCCCACGAAGATGCCGTCGGCCTGGTTGTGGCTGGAGGTGTTGCCCACGATGGTGCTCTCCTGGGCCGGGCACACCACCGCCGGCGGCCCCTGGCGCAGGATGTTGATGCCCGAGGCGATGGACGTGCCGGCGGTGTGGCTCACCCGGTTGCCCACCACGTGGTTGCCCCGGTTGAACGGCTGGGTCGGCAGGGCGGGGTCGGGCGGGCTGCACACGGTGCCGTGGAGGCCGATGCCCGACAGCAGGGAGGCCGTCACCTGGTTCAGCTCCACCCGGTTGTCGTCGGCGCCCGGCCCCTCGACGCGGATGCCCTCGTCCTGGAAGCGGTTGCCGCACCCCGTCGGGCCGGGAGGGCTGACGACGTTGTTGGCGTCCACCACGTTGTTGCGGATGACGTTGGCGTCGGCGTCGCCGATCAGGGAGATGCCGCCGTAGGGCCCGTTGTGGACCACCCGGTTGTGCTCGACGGCGTTGCCGTGGGAGTCCATGACGGCGATGCCGTCGCCCAGGTTGCACGGGGCCCCGCCGAAGTCGTTGACGTTGTCCCGTACCGTGAGCTGGCGCACGGTGTTGCCCGACCCGCCGGCGACGAGGACGCCGGCGTCGAAGCCCGACACGGTGCCGTTGGTGACCGTGACGCCGCTCACGCCGGCCAGGCGGATGCCGGCGTTGTCGCCGGCGCCGTTGGCGGCGAAGACCCGGAAGCCGCCCAGGTCGACGACGACGCCGTCGGCCGCCACCACGATGCCGTCACCCGGGCAGGGGCCGAGGTCGGCGTGGAGGGTCGTGCTGGAGGTGATGGTCGCCCCGCAGGAGACGTCGGTGGCCAGCGCCGGCCGGGCGCTCGCCAGGGTGGCGGCCGCCAGCGTGGCGGCCGCCGTGGCGACAGCCACCGCCAGGGCGCGTCGGGATCGGTTCATCGGTGGGTTCCGTCCTTTCTCTCGGTGGACGAGGGCGTGCGCCCCCCGTTTCGGGTCCGGCCGAGGCACGCCGCCGGGCAGGGCACCGGCGGCCGATGCCCCCGGGCCCGCCGTGGCCACCGCCTGCGCTTCCCCACGCGCTCCGCTCCCGTCTTCGGCCCGTCCCGCCCGCCGGCACGCTAGGACCCGCCCCGTCTCTGCGCAATAGGGACCTTTTGCACTTACTACCCCGGGCGGGGACCGGTCGGCACCGGGCCCGCAGTCGACGGGCAGCCCTGCCCCCTCCGGCCCCGGGGACGGGGCGGGGGACGTGCCGGGCCGGGTCGGTCGGGGGGCGGCGCTCCGTGGTGGGCGCCGGACGGGCACCCGGCGCGGTCGGCCCCCGGCGGCGAACGCCACGGTCCGAGGTAATGGGACCGACCGCTCATTCGCGCCGCAGTTCCCGCCGATGACCCCAGTGTGCAGTCCCGCCACTCCGGATCCGGTCCGCCCGGGCCCGGGAACCCCCACCACGAGATCGACCGCTTCCTCGCCGAGGTGGACGGCCTGCTGGCGGCGCCGGCCGCGCTGGTCGACCGCCTGGCCCCCGCGTGGCCCCCGCCGACCCGGCGCCGGCCGCTGTTCGCCTACGGCGTCTTCGCGCCCCGGGCCTTCCGGAGCCGCTGAGGCCTCGCTCTGAGGCCGGGGCGGTCGGCGTCCCCGGTCAGTAGCCGAGCACGGGGTCGACCACGCCGGCCAGCGCCCGGCCCGTGCGGTAGCGCTCGACGTTGTCCCGGACCCGCGCCGCGAACAGCGGCTCGGCCATGGCCGGCGTGTTGGACACGTGGGGGGTCACCAGGCAGTTGTCCAGCTCCCACAGCGGGTGGCCGGCGGGGAGGGGCTCGGGGTCGGTGACGTCGAGGGCGGCGCCTCCGATGACGCCCCCGCGCAGGGCATCGACCAGGGCGGGGGTGACGACGTGCTCGCCGCGGGCCACGTTGACCAGCCAGGCGTCGTCCTCCATGCGGGCCAGGGCCTCCTCGCCGATGAGGCCGCGGGTCTGGTCGGTGAGGGGCAGGGCGAGGACCACCAGGGCGGCGCCCGGGAGGGCGTCGAGGAGCCCGTCGCCGCCCACCACGCGAGCCGCGCCGGGCACGGGCCCCGGGTGGCGGCGGACGACGGTGGCCTCGACCCGGAAGGGGCCCAGCAGGCGGAGCAGGGCCCGGGCGATGCCGCCTCCCCCGACGAGGGTGACCCGGGCGCCCTGGAGGCGCCGGCCCGCCGGCCCGCCCCAGGCCCGGGCTCGGGCCCGCCGGGGGAGCGCCCGCAGGCCGGCCAGGCCCAGGGCGAGGGCGTGCTCGGCCACCGGCTCGGCGTAGGCGCCCTTGGCGCTGGTCCACGCCCGCTCGCCGTCGAGCAGGCGGGAGAACCGCTCCACGCCGGCGAAGGGGAGCTGCACCCACCGCAGGTGGGGAGCGGCGCCGAGCAGGGCCTCCAGGGCGTCGGCGTCGACCGGGTCGGTCCACACCAGCGCCTCGGCCTCGGCCGCCTCGACCACCGAGCCGCCTCCGGCGGCGATGGCGTCGAGGACCGACGGCGGAGCGATGGGCGCCACGGCGCAGCGCGGCCGGCCGGCGCCTCGGGGCGCCGGGGGTGGCTGGTCGGGCGGCATCGGACCGCATGGTCACACACCGGCGCCCGCCTCGACGAGGTTCCGCCGGAGGGGCCGCCGGCGAACGCCGGGAGGAGCCCGGGAGTCGGCGAAGCGAACGAGTGAGTCGGAGTTCAGGCGGGGGAGACCTCCACCTCGGCGGCCTTGACGGCCGCCCACACCGGCGAGCCGACCACCAGTCCCAGCTCGGCCACGGCGGCGGCGGTGACCTCGGCCACCAGGGGGACGGGACCATCCACGCCGACCCGGACCCGCTCCCCCCGGGCGTCGGCATCGAGCGAGTCGACCGAGCCGAGCCACACGTTGCGGGGCGTGCCCTCGGGCCGGCGGCGGTGGAGCGACACGGCCCTCGGGTGGACGACGGCCAGCACCGGGCCGGATGCCGGACGGCCGGCGTGGAGGACGACCCCGCCGGCCAGCTCCACGCCCGACCCCGCCACCCGGCCCCGGAACAGGTTCACGCCGGCCAGGTCGGCGACGTAGCGCGACCGGGGCCGGGCCGTCAGCTCGG